>CBIMFG010000109.1:0-8428 GCA_966243125.1 uncultured Niastella sp. | reverse complement strand
CTTTTACCTGGGTGTCGTTGCTGTTCTGTAATTGTTTTTCGGCGCGGTCGCAATCGTCCAGTACATCCAGCAGCGAGGTAATCACCTCTTTACCAGCTGTATTTATCATTTCAATGCGCTCCTTGGCGGTACGGCGTCTAAAGTTCTCAAATTCAGCAGCCTGGCGCAGGTATTTATCTTTCAGTTCAGCAATTTCTGACTGTAATTTGCCTACTTCATCTTCATTGGCCACTGGTTCATTCAAATGCGAAGTGCCGCTGATGCTTTCGTCGGTATTAATGTCCATTCCAGCATTGGTCCCGTTTTCACGGTTCACTGTGTTTTTTTCATTATCTGCCATAACTAGTGCTTAGAGTTTTATTCACTTTTCAAAAACTGCAATATTGACGGTTAAAACCGCTTCCAAACAGGGTTCAGAACCGGTCTTTTTTGCGCCAAGGGTGGCGCTGCCTTTACGGCGGCGCTAAAAATACCAATTTTCACTGGTAAAGCTATATCTGTCAATTATTTTGCCAGTAGGCCCAAGAGAGCCAAATTGTCTTATTTAACTGCCGGGCGGCAAAGATACAGCTGAAAGCCACAAGCCACAAGCTTCAAGCAAATACACCTCAGCGCGGCAGAATACAGCTCCAAGCTTCAAGCCGAAAGCAAATACAACTTAGCGCGGCAACGCCCCCTACAACTCAGAACAAAGAACCAAGAACAAAGAACCAAGAACTAAGAACACTGAACCTGGAACCTGGAACTCTGAACTTGGGAACCAATAACGATACATCTTTAACATAAACTAACCATTTTTTTACCGATTGCAGCAATTATCAGCAACTAAATCTCTAAATCAGATATATTTATTCTTGGTTCTTCCTATTAATTAAAAACCAAATATAGATATACGTTACGTTAGTTATTTATCTATAAGTTAATTATCAACAAATAAAACATATGAAATATTTCATGATAACTAGTTGTAACTAACGTTATCAAAAAAGCGATTTTTTATTTTGGTGAACCTGATTAATCGCTAATTTTAGTTCACAGCATTTTCACAACCAAACATTTTACAAAAACATCACTTATGCCCTCAAAGCTAACTGTTAGGTTGTGGCTAGCCATACTATTGCTATTACCTGCCACAACGATTATTGCTCAGCAAAAAACTATTACTGGAAAAGTAACGGATTCAAACAATCAACCCATCAACGGCGCCACTGTTACCGTTAAGGGATCGAACGTTGCTTCGCAAACCAATGGAGAAGGACATTTCTCTATCTCTGTTCCTGGTACTTCCTCTGTGTTGGTGTTTTCTTCTGTGGGTTATGAACCACTGGAGATGCCAGTTGGTAGTAACATTAACCTCAACGTTTCTTTGAAAACAACTACTTCCAATTTAAATGAAGTAGTGATTACGGGTTACACTGCCCAACGGAAAAAAGATATTACCGGTTCGGTGGCAGTGGTAGAAGTAGATAACATGCGACAAATACCCACCGGCACCCCTGAAAAAGCGTTACAGGGGCAAGCCGCAGGTGTAACAGTTGTTACCTCAGGTGCTCCGGGCGGTAACAGCAACATCAGGGTACGCGGTATTACTTCTGTAGGTTCAACCGACCCCCTGGTGATCATTGATGGAACACAGGGTAACCTGCACGACATTAACGTAAACGACATTGAATCAATTCAGGTATTGAAAGACGCCGGCGCCGCCGCCATCTATGGGGTGCGTGGTTCAAATGGCGTAATTGTCGTTACCACCAAACGCGGCAGATCGGGCAAAGTAAAAGTTGCCTATGATGCCTACGTGGGTACGCAACGGCCATTGAATGATGGTTTTAACATTTCCAACACCCAGGAAACCGCCAATGCCATTCAACAAGGGTATATTAATAGCGGTTTAACGCCCGGCCACAAACAATTAGGCACCGGCGCTACACCGGTTATACCAGATTATATTACACCTACAGCTGCTATGGAAGGAGATCCCAGAGTAAATCCTTCTCAGTACAAACTGTACGATAACCAGATCACTAAGATCAACAAACAGGGTACCGACTGGTTTCATGAGATCTTTAAACCGGCAGTGATCACCAGCCATAACCTGGCTGTTTCACAGGGCACCGAAAAATCTACTTTCTTCCTGTCGTTGAATTATTTTAATCAGGATGGAACACTGATAGAAACCTATTTAAAAAGGTATTCGGCCCGTATCAACACCACCTTCAACTTGAATAATAAGATCCGCATTGGTGAGAATGCGTATGTGTTTTATCGTCAAAACCCCGGCTTCCCAAGCGGTAACCAAAATGAAGGCAACCCTATCTCGCACAGTTATCGCGAAAGCCCGCTTATTCCTGTGTACGACATCATGGGCAATTTTGCAGGAACCGGTTCACAAGGGTTAGGAAATGCGCAAAACCCGGTGGCTAACCTGAAACGTATGTCCAATAATAAAGACAACGACTGGCAGGTGCAGGGCAACGTGTTTGCAGAAGTAGACCTGCTCAAACACTTTACCGCGCGTACCAGCTTTGGTGGTTTCTTCGACAACCACTACTGGAACCAGTTCGGCTATACTTCTTACGAAAATGCTGAGAACAATAAAAACCCCAACAGTTTTACTGAGTTCACCATGTACAACAGCAGCTGGACCTGGACGAACACGTTAACATATAACAATACATTCGGTAAGCACACGGTTAAAGCCCTGATAGGAACGGAAGCTATTCAAAACTATCAACGCGGCTTTTTTGGCCAACGTACCAGCTATCCGTTAACCAATGCCGGCAACCTTACTGTAAGTCCTAATTTGTGGACGCTGTTGTTTGGTCCGCCCAATGGTCAGGTAACGGGTAACCTCAATATTAATAATGGTATACCCATTGATGGTAACAACCCACCCACACCAGTGCAAAGTGCATTGTACTCACAGTTTGGCCGGGTCGATTACAATTACGATGATAAATACCTGTTGAGCGGTACGCTGCGTCGCGATGGATCGTCGGTGTTCGACAAAAGCCAGCGCTGGGGTGTATTCCCATCTCTTACTGCCGGCTGGCGTATTTCGCGCGAGGCCTTCTTTGGAAATATCAGCTGGTTAAACGAACTGAAGCTGCGCGGCGGTTGGGGTAAACTGGGTTCCATCAGTAACATTAGTCCCACCAATGCTTATACGTTGTTTACCCAAAGCGCTGCCAATTCTTATTACGATATCAATGGTAGCAACAATACCTCTATGCTGGGGATTTATAACAGCCAGTTTGGTAACAGAGAAACTACCTGGGAAGAAGACATCATAACCAACGTTGGGTTTGATGCGAATTTGTTTGAAAACAGATTATCCTTCTCATTTGAGTGGTATAAAAAAGCCATCAGTGGTTTGCTGTTCCGCCCGCTGGCGCCTGCAACCGGTGGCGGTGCTACCGCCGCATTTGTAAATGCCGGTAACATTCAGAATACCGGTATTGATATCGCGGCTACCTATCATGGTAAATCAGGTGATTTCAATTATGATATCACTGGTACGTTCACTTCTTATAAAAACCAGGTGAAGAGCTTGCCCGACGGTATTAAGTACTATGATCAGGTAAGTACCGGTTCAAGCCGTTTTGGCGCCTTCTCCCGTTTGCAGCCAGGCCAGGCATTGGGCGCCTTCTATGGCTATAAAGTGTTGGGATTGTTTCAAAGCGATGACGATGTAAACAAATCGCCTACACAGGAAGCTGCAGCGCCAGGTCGCCTGAAATTCCAGGATACCAAGCCCGATGGTACAATCAATGCCGATGACCGCACTTTCTTTGGTAATCCCAACCCTAAATTCACTGCCGGGTTGAACCTGGAAGCAAGCTATAAAAACTTCGATTTCTCTGCTTTCTTTTATGCTTCGGTAGGTAATGATGTAATCAACTACGTTCGTTACTGGACCGATTTTCCACAGGTGTTTGACGGTGCGTTGAGTAAAGATGCAGCCAACAACTCGTGGACGCCCACCAGGCTGAATGCAAAAGTGCCAAGGTTAGAACGCGGCGCCAACTTCAGTACTACCACTCAGTTCAGTTCTTATTACCTGGAAGATGGTTCTTTCCTTCGTTGTAAGTCAATGGTGCTTGGTTATAACATTCCAACCGGCCATATTAAAAAAGTGGGCATCGATCGGTTAAGGATCTACGTACAGGCGGCCAACCTGTTCACGTTAACCAAGTATACCGGTTTGGACCCTGAGTTAACCACTTCGAACCTGCGTGATAATACCAACTTCGGGATCGACTTCGGTAACTATCCTTCTAACCAGAAGAACTTCAACGTGGGCGTAAACCTAACTTTTTAAAAACTGAAATCAACGCAAAATGAAACGTAATCCTTTTCTATACAAACATACAGCGGCGATTTCGTTAATGACGCTGCTGCTGGTAGTTGCTTCATGCAGTAAAAATTTTCTCGATAAAGAACCGCTGGGCGCCTTCAGGCCCGAACAGTTAACCAACAGGGCCGGTGTATCGGGCTTGTTGCTGGGTGCTTACCATATGCTGAGCGGCATGGGTAATAATGGTACCAACTGGTCATCCGGACCCTCCAACTGGGTATTTGGCAGTGTGGCCGGTGGCGATTCATACAAAGGCTCAACCCCAAGTGATCAGGGGGATATTGTACAAATAGAAACATGGGCCTATAATACCAACAACCCCTATTTTAATCAAAAATGGCAGGCCGTATATGAAGGTGTGCAACGTTGTAATGATGTAATGCGTGCATTACCCAGCGTAACCGACATGAGCGATGTTGAAAAAAAGGTAACCGCGGCCGAAGCTTATTTTTTAAGAGCACACTTTCATTTTGAAGCTAAGAAAATGTGGAACAATGTGCCGTTTGTTGATGAAAGCATTACCACAGTGGCCAGAAATACCAACGTGCCCAATATTGATGCATCGGGTAATTTCATTGACATTTGGCCCAAGATTGAGGCCGATTTTCAGAAAGCAGTAGATGGCTTGCCCGACAATCAATCACTGAATGGAAAGGGCAGGGTGAACAAGTCAGCTGCTATTGCTTACCTGGGTAAAGTGTTGTTGTTTCAACACAAGTTTACACAAGCCAAAGCACAGTTCGATAAGATCATTCCTTCTGCTTACGGCGGAACCGGTAATGGTGTTACTGCAATGGGTAATCCATACAGGCTGGTGAATTTTGAAGACAACTTCAATGCTGCCACCGATAACAGTGATGAATCTATCTTTGCTTATCAGGCTACTGTAAACGATGGTTCAGGTACCAACGGTAATGTGGGCGAAGCCTTGAACCTGCCTAACAGTGCCGGACCCGGTGGTTGCTGCGGTTTCAATAACCCCTCCATCTCCCTGGCCAACTCGTACAAGACCGATGCCAACGGTTTACCGTTGTTCGATACCTACAATGCCAGTCCGAATGTGAGCGATCCTACAACCCCTTATACTGGCAACCTCGATCCACGCATTGACTGGACGATGGGCCGCCCGGGCGTTCCTTATTTTGACTGGGGTCCAACACCACAAAACACCTGGATCCGCGACCAGGCAACCAATGGCTATTTCAGCCCAAAGAAAAATGCGTATGCCAAATCACAACAGAACCTGTTATCATCAACCGAAACCAGTTTCTGGGGACCTACACAAATCACTGCCAATAACGTGAACCTCATTCGCTTTGCCGATGTGTTGTTGTGGGCTGCTGAATGTGAAGTGGAAGTAGGTAGCACCGCAAAGGCATTGGAATATGTGAATTATGTGCGTACGCGGGCGGCAGATAAAACCGGCTGGGTATATAAAGGCAGCGATTACGATGCTGGCGCCGGTAAATACAAAGTGCAAACAACTGCGGCCGATAAGTATGTGGTTAATCCATATCCCGCCAATGCATTTACTGATAAAGCCTTCGCCACAAAAGCGATCCGGTTCGAAAGAAAGCTGGAACTGGCTATGGAAGGCGTTCGCTTCTTTGACCTGTCCCGTTGGGACAATGGTACCGGCACGGTGATGGCTCCTGAATTAAATGCTTTTGCAACAGCAGAAAAGCAACGGCCTACCATTTTTGCCATTAACACATCATCAACGTTTACGGCCAAAAAGAATGAATATTTCCCGATTCCTCAACAACAAATTGATATAGAAAACGCATTCGGAACCATTAACCTCAAACAGAACGGAGGTTACTAGTCCGGATTATCATAGAATGTGAAAATGCTGTACAAAAGTAGTCGTGCCACGTCCTTTAATAAGGGTCCGTGGCACGACTCATTTAAAGTCTTACTTTTGCGGCGATGAACCAGGTAATATTAAAAAAGAAGATCAGTATGCGGGTGGCCAACGGGCATCCCTGGATCTTCGCCAACGAAGTAAATGAGGCTCCGGAAGGGGTGAACCCCGGCGATATTGTTGACGTATACACGCACGATAAAAAGTTTATCGGCAAAGGTTATATCAACCCCCGCTCGCAAATTCTGGTACGCCTGTTAACCCGTAAAAAAGACGATGTAATAAATGAAGAATTTTTCTACAACCGCCTGTTGGAAGCCTGGCAATACCGGCAGCAACTGGGGTATGTAGAAAATTGTCGGCTTATTTTTGGGGAAGCAGATTACCTGCCCCAATTGATCATCGACAAATTCAACGACTATTTCGTTATTCAAACCCTGGCGCTGGGAATAGATGTTTGGAAGCCTGCTATTGTAGCTGCGTTGGAAAAGATCTTCAAGCCAAAAGGTATATACGAGCGCAATGATGTACCTGTGCGCGAACTGGAAGGACTGCCACAGCAAAAAGGATTCTTATCAGCACCTTTTGATACAAAGATCACCATTCAGGAGAACGGATTGAAGTTCTTTGTGGATATTGAGAATGGTCAAAAAACAGGTTACTTCCTCGATCAGCAGGATAACCGCCGCGCCATTCAGCATATTGTAAAAGGAGCCGATGTATTAGGCGCCTTTACCTATACCGGTACTTTTGAAATTCATGCCGCCCATTACGGCGCCAAATCGGTACTGGGGCTTGATATTTCTCAAAACGCGGTTGACCAGGCCAACCGCAATGCGGCACTGAATGGGGTTGACAAAACCTGCCGGTTCGAGTGTGAGAATGCATTCGATGTACTGAAGGTTTGGGCTAAAGAAGGAAAGCAGTATGATGTAGTAATGCTTGACCCGCCTTCGTTTACCAAAACAAGGGATAATATTCAAAAAGCCATAACAGGTTACAAAGAGATCAACCTGCGGGGTATGAAACTGGTAAAACCCGGTGGATTCCTAGTTACATCCAGTTGTACCAATCTGGTTCAGCCTGACCTGTTCCTCGAGATCATTCAGTTGGCGGCCAAGGATGCCCGAAGAAAGATCAGACAGGTAAACTTTCAAACCCAATCGGCCGATCACCCCATTGTATGGGAATGGGAGAACACCCACTATTTGAAATTCCTGATCGTTCAGGTTTTATAAACGCACTAAATAAACAAAGCCCCTGATATTATACCGGGGGCTTTGTTATTATATAAAGAAAGTAAGATATTATTTAGAAACCTGGAACTTGCCAGTATCAACCACTTTACCGTTCTTGTCTTTTAACTGGAAGATATAAATGCCACGGTAAAAATCGTTTAGGTTAACGGTGGTTTTTGGAGTTATGTTAGTGATCTCCTGCACTTTCTTTCCAATGAAGTTAAATATCTGCAGGTTGTAATTCTTATCGTAACCCTGTTGAAAATCAAAGGTAATAACCGAAGTTGCCGGGTTAGGATAAAACTTTACGACAGCACGCGTAGGATCTCCTCCGGGAGTTCGCTCCTGGCTTTTGGCTTGTAAAGTCAATAAAAGGATAGTGGACAATGCGTAAAAAATCTTCATGCAAGATGATATTTTACAATTTATTGTTCAAGATACTTCCGTTTGCCCAAAATTACAAATCCTTTAGCAATAAACCGGGGTTTATTAGGGGAAACTGCTTACATTTTTGTACACAGATAAATTTTTAACCTTATCTTAATTGATAATAATCAAATAATTGCAGCTAAGCTTGCTTGAATGGCTTCAAAATCGGGCAGGTCGCCGGCTATTTCTAAGATCTGCGCATATTGTACCGTTCCTTGCCGGTCTACTACAAACGAAGCTCTTTTTGAAACTCCTTTCATATTATAATTCCAGTCCTCGTATATGGCATTGTACAGTCTGGATACTTCTTTATTAAAATCGCTCAGTAGGGTAAATTGAAACCCCTGTTCTTCCTTAAACCTCGCTAAGGTGTATAAAGAGTCTACACTGATGGCCAATACCTCCGCGTCGATATTATTAAATAAACTCATGTTATCGCGTACATAACAAAGCTCTTTGGTACAGGTACTGGAAAAAGCGAACGGATAAAAAAGCAATACTACTTTTTTGCCTTTCAAGCTGTGCAGGCTTACCTGGTTT
>CBIMFG010000108.1:0-8470 GCA_966243125.1 uncultured Niastella sp. | reverse complement strand
ATAATATGTTGTTTGTATTATCGGTGCTCACCATTATAATTGGTAACCTGTTTGCCATCCGGCAAAATAACATCAAACGATTTCTGGCTTTTTCTTCCATTGCCCAGATTGGCTTTATTCTGGTTGGTATAACCGGTTGTTCGCAACTGGCCACTACCTCGGTTGTGTATTTTGTGCTGGTATATGTCTTCAGTAACCTGGCTGCGTTTGGGGTAGTCGCATTGGTGAGCGCGGTAACGGGTCGCGAACATATAAGCGATTACAAAGGATTTTATAAAACAAATCCGGTGTTGTCGTGGGTGCTTACTATTGCCTTGTTTTCATTAGCCGGCGTGCCGCCCACTGCGGGTTTCTTTGGGAAATTCTTTCTGCTGCTGGCAGGCGCCGGAAAAGGCAATTACATGTTGATCACCATTGCGGCGTTGAATATGATCATTTCCTTTTATTACTACCTGCGTATTGTGAAAGCGATCTTTATGGATGCCAATGAGCAGCCTATTGAGCGGTTACACATACCAACCTATCCCAAACTGGCCATGATCATTTGTGTAACAGGTATTATTGTAACCGGTTTGGCGGGTTATGTATATGACTATATTCATTCATTAAGTTTTGGCTTGTAAACGCGCTGTATGGCTATAAATAAAAATCATGAGTTTGAAGACCTGAATGGCGTTAAATGCGCCATCGTGGAGAAGAATGCCTCACAACAACGGATTGATTTTTTAAAACCATTGTTGGAGTTTAATAAATATACCGTGATAGTTGTGGCCTCGCCGCCACCCAAAGCCGCAACACCTGCTGCTACTTCGGAAGCACCTGTTGAAGCTGTTCCACCACCACCCGCTTCGTTTACCATTGGCGTAACTGATGTTACCTTCAACCCTACCAATGCCATCTTTGGGCGATTATTAAAAACAGCCAACGGCCGTGTTGTAACATTAGCTTATTGGCAACAAAAAGAAACGGTAAGCAGCGATACCATTCCATACTTCACAAAAAAGTAGTTCTACTTAATTTTCGTCAACTTATTACACTTACCACTAATGTGGTATTGGGTTCACTTGTTGAAGCCATTACATTTGTATGCGCTTCGATTATTAGCAATAAACTTTATTGATCATCAACATAGCAGCTATTTAAACAATGGCACTGGCTGCTATTTGTATCACCTTAATCATAACACTTTAAAGGTTTACCATGAAAGCACTTTTTCACACACGATTACTTGTTCTCTTGTGTTCTTTGTTCACTTTGCAAACTTCTTTTTCGCAGTGGGCGGCGCGGCATAATTTAACCGCAGCACAGTATCAGGCTGCATTTGATGATTTTGTAAAACAAGGTTACCGGCTATCCACAGTAAGCGGTTATACCTGTGGCGGTCAGGAACGATACATTGCTTTATGGGAAAAGAAAGCAGGGCCAGAATGGGCGGCCCGTCATGGCTTATCGGGCCAGGATTATCAGGCAGCGTTTGATGATTTTGCAAAGAAAGGTTTCCGGCTTACCCATGTGTCTGGTTATGGGGTTGGCAACCAGGCAAAATTTGCCGCCATTTGGGAAAAAGCAGCTGGCCCTGCATGGGCGGCCCGGCATAATTTAACTGCTGCGCAGTATCAGGCAGCATTTGATGATTTTTCAAAAAAAGGCTTTCGCTTGATCCATGTATCAGGGTATGTGGTAAACAATGTTGAATACTTTGCCGGCATCTGGGAAAAGAGTTCAGGTAATGCTTATTTTGCCCGGCATAACCTTACATCGGCCCAATATCAACAGGCTTTTAATGATTTTACCAAACAAGGCTATGTGTTAAAAACAGTAAGTGGCTATACAAAGAATGGCACTAACCTGTATGCTGCGATCTGGGAAAAAGAATCAAGTCCCTTATGGGCAGCTCGCCACGGTGTAGGCAATGGTAATTATCAGTATGTATTCGACAACATGTATTACCAGGGCTACAAGCCGGTGTATGTAAATGCATATGCTTCAGGCAATAGTTGTGAGTACAATGCCATTTGGACAAACACCAATATGAAAGGGGCTGATATTGCTGCTATTGATGAGTCGGTAAATAAATACATGAGCAGCCAGAGTGTAAAGGGATTGTCTATTGCAATTTGCAAGGATGGAAGACTGGTGTTTGCAAAAGGATATGGTTTGGCTGATGTTGCCAATGGGGAAGAAATGTCGCCCGATCAACCATTGCGGATTATGAGCGTATCAAAACCAGTAACCTCAGTAGGCGTAATGACGTTGCTTGATCAGCATAAAATTTCCCTCGATAAAACCGTGTTTGGTCCTAACAGCATCCTCGGTTCAAAATATGCTACACCCGCCGGTAAAGAAAAGTTGAACCGCATCACCGTGCGTCAATTGTTAACACATACCTCAGGTTTGCGTAGCTGCAATGGGGAATCAGTTTTCTGGGACCAGAATAAAACCGCTGATGATGCCATGAATGTATTACTGAATGCAGCTGATTTGATCACCACCGATACGTCTGCCAAATACATTTATTCCAACACTAATTTCTTTATACTGGCCCGTATTATTGAACAGGTGAGCGGCCAATCGTATGAGAATTATATCCGTAACAGTGTGCTGAACAAATGTGGTATTGGTAATACGATGTATGTAGGTAATGCCTCCGGACTTTCAAAAAACGGAGAAGCAACTTATACGCCTATGGATAAAATGAACCTGCAATTATGGGCTGGTTTTGGTGGCTGGGTAGCCCGCCCGATGGATCTGTTCAAATTTCTGAACCGGGTTGATGGATCAGCCATGCCTGCTGATGTTATAACGGGCACTACCCAAACTGCCATGACAACCGGCACCTCGTTAAACATGGGCTACGGGTGTGGCTGGATTGTATCAGGTGCTTTACAAAATCACAATGGTTGTTTTGATGGCACGCGTTCTTTCCTGGTTGAATTAGGAAACGGTGTTAGTTACTCTGTGATCGTTAATAATAATCCTGCGAACGATGATTGTGGCTGGACGATGAAAGGCGCTATTGAAGCAGGTTTAAATAAAGTATCTGGTTATCCTTCGTACGATCTTTTTTAGGGTACAAAGGGTAGGGGTTTAAAAAAGCCCGCGCCGAATTGTTCGGGCGGGCTTACTTTTTTTTATATGTCTTTTAATAGATCGCTTCAACAGAATAGGTTGTCCAGCCGAAGCCTGATCTGGAAACAAGCATATGGCCGTCCTTGGCCGGATTGATATCCGTATAAACGCCTGTATACATAGAGCCGGTTGCGTGTGGAATTTTTCGAACTAATTTATTTTGCGTAACATTATAAATAAATATGTCGCTGTAATCATCAATTACTACATAACTTGTTTTAGTGTCGTAGTCGGTTGAGAAGTATATTTTCTTTCTTGCTTCAAACTTATGGTGGTCACCGCCAGCTAATTTTTCCGACATATTGCCTTCCAGGTAATCGATTGAAATGGCTGATTTAGGATTTTGTTTTATCAACACCGTTTCATTTACTCTCGATCTTATGTAGCCATTGCTGGCGATCAACATGGGGAAAATAACAGTAGGCGCCAATATGATGGTGCTGAGGACCTGACCTGGTCTGAACCTTCTGGTAAAAGTGGAACCCGCAAAAATGGTATTGCCCTGAAGGTCCTTATAGGCATTGGTCAGGTGCAGAAAACCTTTCTTTTCAGGGATGCGGCCCTTGCGAGTAATAAATGATTGTGATCCATCGTCCCAATAAGAATAAGATGCCTGCACATCCGTTTTCGCCGGTCCATTTATGTTAACCGTAAATACCCCGCAATAAGGCCCGCGTGCCAGTTGTTTGAAATTAACATATTGATTGCCTTTACGGGAGTCAATGATATAACCTGCCAGGTAAGGCTTGCCGGTAACCGGATCGTTATCCATGGCAAAAACCTTTAAAGACCGGCCTTCTTTGTCCTTTAATACATATTTGGGAAAAGTAGAAGAATCGGTGGCGCCATAGCCCAACAATTCAAATCCGCCTTCCTTAAACTGATCTTTCTTTTTCAGTAATATAAAAGCGTTCTTTTGAGAAGTGTACAACGAATAGGCCTCAACGTCCTGTTCTTTGATCTGCTTCTTCCATAATACATTGCCTTCAGTATTCATCATTACCAGGTTGTTCTTTTTGTCTTCGCCATAGAAACACGCAAAACCAACTCCGGAAATGTTTTTAAGCTGTACAGGGAACTCCCATTTGCCGATGCCTCGTATTGCGTTATACGTCACCATGCTGGTGTGTTCTATATCTAAAGGGAAAACTTTGGTATTGATGGTTTTTCCGTTCAGGTTTAAAAACTGAAATTGAACAGCTGATTTTGCTTTGGGTATGGCTGCTTTACATTCTTTTATGTTCTTGAACTCAACACCCATAAAGTTGGTTTTCAGGTACCCGATGCAAAGAATATTATCGTTGAATGAAACCTGCTTTAAATAGAGTTTCTGGTCTTTAAAGTGAATAGTTCCGATGTCATCCATGTTCTCATCCATTACGGCCAGTTTGTAATTGAATGAGTCGACGCTTATTTTCTCTAATTGGGTTAATACCACATAGCCCACCAATAACCCATCCTGTCTTATCTCTTCCACATCGGATGAAATGTCTTTGGCAATTTCTTTAAAAGCTTTGACTTGCGCCTTTGTTTGTGCTTTCGTTTGTGCCTGAACCGTGTACAGGCCAAATAAAAACAGGAATATAGTAAGTGATTGTTTCATGTGTGTAGGGGTTTTAAAAAGGGTAGTTGATCAATGTTATTAATTGAAGCCATTGGCATATTCACAATACATACTGGTTGAGTTTTTTGTAGAAAACTCTTTGGCCATTTTCCTGGTTGGATTAGAATTATTGGGATCCAGTGCCAGGTTATAACTTACCTTTTTAAATCCGTTTTCAGCAGCAGTCATAGTTTTCCAGAAAGCCGCATCCTGCAATGTTTTACAATATTGACTCAGTTGTTCACTGGGCATTTGTTCCAGCATGGTTTGCATGGCAAAATAATCCCGGCTAATGTATTCTTTTTGTCTTACGCCAAGGGCTTTAAAACGATGAAACATGTTATCGAAGAAGTAGATCCTGTTAATAACATTGGTAACCATAAAGTCGTACCATGCATCCGTATTTCCTTTGTCCTTTTCCAGAAATATGCGGAATAAACAAGCGGTCTGGTTCCAGGCGCCGTTGTTGTACATATTCCAGATGATCATCTTGGTGGCATTATTATGGATCTGGACTGGTATTGGGGTAAGCGTTGCATTATCGGTAAGGCTGCGCGTTTTATTATACCGTTCAAGGCACTCCGGATGGGTTTTTAGCGAATCATCATTGCTGGTAGAATCACTAAAGTCATAGATTTTTGTAGTTAATCCCTTTGACCGGCTTTTTACCCAGCTGTCTTCAAACGGAAGATTATACACTGTAAAATAGTTTTTAACCGGCTGTTTCAAAGGCGTATGATAGATATTATCTGAACTGTCTAACCGAAGGAAAAAGTTAGCATTAAATGCAATGTTACTTTTTTTCAAAAGCACAATAGCCATTGAATCGGCATCACTTTCATGATAGCGCTGGTGCCTGCTTCTGTTAAACGAATAGTTTTCCAGGACTTTCCTGATTCGCGACAACCGCTCATATTTTGCATCGAGCGCCGTTGTCAATGATTCTTTATATTCTTTTGAGGTCAGCCATTCAGCCCGTTGCTTCATGGCATTTTCGGGGTGGTTCAGAATGTTGTGTGATAATTCGTGGGCAATGGCCAGCGCCAGTTCTTCCCGCGATTGGGAAAAGGCTATCAGCCCCAGGTTAACGGCTATAATATTATTACCGATAGCATAAGCATTTACAGACGGGCTCCTGTCAATAAACAGCAACGGTTTAACGGGTATCATTGCTTTGTTGGCCTGTACTATTTGGGTAATAATACCTTCCACATAGCTGTGTACTTCTTTGTCGTGCAGGAAATCGTCGTCTTTGATAGCGTCGGTAATAAATTTGGTCCTGTCGTTCCAGATCTCGACATATTTTTTCTGGGTTTCCTTATCCTTATACAGGCTGGGGCAGGCCCAGGCTTTTGTCAGGGAGTCTTTCTGTTTTTGATAATAGAAATGGGAAAGGTCCTGGTAACTGTACAACGACTGGGTTTGGGAAGTTGCCTGCAATGAAATAATAGCAAGCAATGCAATTAGTAAGGGTTTTAAGCGGGGCATGGGGACTATTTTACGATTCAAAATTGCGCAAATATACTAGTAAACGAAAAGTGTATTAGGAATATTACTAACTAATAAGCAAAAAGGCAGAAAAGCCTGAAAGTTTCCTTTCAAACCCTTCTGCCTTTCTCAGTTTAAAACTGACTTCTTTACTTCCTTATTGTGCCTTTTTATATTTTTCTTCAACGCTCAGGTTTCCATCGTTGTCAGACTTAACGGTCATCCAACCTTTCGAATCTTCCAACTTGATAAAGTATTCAAGTCTGGATGCACCGTTTTCTGTAATAGTAGAAACTTCTATTACGCCAAAGATATTTTTGTTAGGGTAAGCTTCTTTTACTTTAGAACGGATCAGGAATGGCAAATTCTGCTCAAAATAATACCGGGTAAATTCGGTTACTTTATTGTCTTTCAGATAAACAACGCGTGAACGAATACCATCTGTAACAAAATTAACCACCCAGGCTTTGGGCATTTCATACCAATGAACGTTTTCAGCTTTTGGAAAACTGGAAGAGAAGGTTTTGATAATATTCTCTTCAGGATCACGGGCAAACACACTAATAGTGAGCAACAAGGATGAAATAATGATAATGAACTTTTTCATGGCTATATACTTTTAAAGTTTAAAATACGGCGTAAAGGTAAAATGTATTCGGACTATTAAAGCGTCCGGTTTTTATATTGCAGGTAGTCCGGTTTAATGGGGCAACAGTAAATTATGTTTATGTTATCCCCTATGTAAACAGTAGTGTAAAGTTGATACAATCGATCAACAGGAAATTGTATAAATCGGCACATAAACGAAGAACAGTAAATATTATTTCGAGTGAATGGTGTCAATTAATAATTTAACAGCCTGTTCGGTCTCTTCTTCGTTCATCCAACCAAAACCCATTCGGGTTGCATTCATGGACACAGAGGTAGTATTATGTATTAAACCATTGGAAAGTATAAGTCCTTTTGCTCTTAGCTTCTCACTAAGTGGAGGTAATGGTACCGATTTATTGAATTTAGCCCATATTGCAAGCCCGCCATCAGGTATTTTAAAATTTATAATATCTGAAAGTTGATCATTTAAAAGACCGCATAAAAAATCCCGCCGTTTGTGATAGGCCAGTACTGCTTTTTTCATGTGCCGTTTAATATGACCTTCTTCAAACATTTCAATTAAGGCCAATTCCATAATGGGATCACCCTGGGTGTCTACCAGCTGGCGTAAACGGGCCAGTTCTAAGATCAGGTTTTGAGGCGCAATAATATAACCGGTACGAATAGCAGGAGCAATGGTTTTGCTAAGTGTACCAATATATATAACCATTCCTTTGGTATCTGCACTAACCAACGGTAGTAAAGGGCTGCTTAAATAATGAAAATCGTAGTCGTAATCGTCTTCAATTATAATAAAGCCATATTTTTCGGCCAGTGACAATAATTTAATACGTCGTGCAGCCGACAGCGTAACGGTAGTGGGGTAGTGGTGATGCGAAGTAATGTACAGAGCCTTGATCTTTTTACGACGGCAGATTTTTTCAATAGAGTCTACATCAATACCGTATTCATCAACCTTTACACGCGCCAGTTTCATGCCAGCCATCAGAAAATTATGATCGGCATAATAATAGTTGGTGTCGCCAACTATTATTGTATCTCCTTTTGTGAATAAAACCAGTGAGAGCAGGTACATGGCCATCTGGCTGCCTCTTGTTACCAGAATGTTTTCAAAAGTTGTTTGTAAACCCCGGCTTGTATTAAGATAATCTGATAATACCGTTCTGAATTTTTGCACACCTGCCGTTTCTACATACGACATAAACTTTAAATAGGTGTGTCGCGATAAAACACTCTTATAAGCCCGGCCCAGTTCGTCGGAAGGAATTAAACGCATATCGGGGCCATCATGAAAACCATTGATGTGGCGCAAAGGGGGCACCGGCGTGCGTACGGCTTGATTTACTTTAACCGTGTAGCCGGTAGCAGCAGGAAAAGAGTTTTGTTTTTGATTACTGGTTAATCGCCGCGCATTTGTTTCGGGCAGCTCTTTACTGGTGAAGGTGCCTTTTGAGGGATGCATCTCAATCCAGCCTTGTGCATCCAGTTCATCATACGCACGCACAATGGTTTTGCGGTGTACTTCCAGGAGCTCTGCCATTTGGCGGGTGCCTGGTAATTTAATGCCGGGGCCTATACGGCCTTTTCTCATTTCCTGTATAACGGAATTGGCTATTTGGAGGTAAACGGGTGTATCAC
>CBIMFG010000107.1:0-8548 GCA_966243125.1 uncultured Niastella sp. | reverse complement strand
AGCATTTCCTTGGTGGGTTGAACACCGTCTATTTGAGCAGATAACGTTAATGCAAAGTTGCGGTAGATATTACCAAATGCTTCCAGGTATCCTTCGGGGTGACCACCCGGCGTGCGGCAGTTATGCGTAGCAAAGGTTGACAGCACGCCTGTATAATTACCACCGGCACGCAGTACCTGCATTGGTTGATCGAGCCATTTTACGAGCAGGGTGTTGGGTTCCTGCTGCGCCCACTCAATGCCACCCAACTCGCCGTATATCCGTATTTTTAAAGCATTCTCTTCTCCGGCTGCAATTTGTGAAGCTATTAAAACGCCAGCGGCGCCATTGTTGAATTTCAATAATACGTTGCCATCATCATCGAGGTGGCGGCCCTCTACCATAATATTAAGATCAGCGCACAGTTGCGTGATCTGTAAACCAGTGATGTATTCAGTAAGGTGAGCAGCATGTGTACCAATATCGCCCATAGCGCCAGCCTTACCCGATTTCTTGGGGTCGGTTCTCCATGCAGCCTGTGCATTCCCTTCGCGCTCGCTGAGGCGGCTTAACCAGCCTTGCGGATATTCAACAATCACTTTTCTGATGTTACCCAACACATTGCTTTGCACCATAGCGCGGGCCTGCTTCACCATGGGATAACCCGAATAGGTATGTGTAAGGCACAGCTGCAAACCAGTTTCCTGCACTTTCTTTTGCAATTGTTTAGCTTCATCAAGCGTGAAGGTCATTGGTTTTTCAATCACCACATGAAAGCCATGGTCAAGCGCCATCATTGCAGGTGCAAAATGCGCGAAGTTGGGTGTTACAATGGTAACAAAATCCATGCGCTTATCAGCTGGTAATTTGCTTTCTGCCCTGATCATATCTTCATAATTGGTATATATGCGGTCATCGGGCAGAAATAACATTTTTCCAGATTCGATAGCTGTTTGGGGAGTAACACTCAGCGCGCCACAGGCAAGCTCAATCAATCCATCCATATTAGCAGCAATGCGGTGAACAGCGCCGATAAAGGCATCTTTGCCTCCACCTACCATTCCCATTCTTAATTTTCTGTTCATGAAATTGAAATTAGAAAATGTGAAAAAGGATTTGTTTAAAATAAAAAATTACATTTACATGCCTGTTCGGCTCTAACGAATTTACAATTGTGTTCGATAAAGTTACGGTGGTTCGGTATAAAGTTTAAAAATTATCAATTACCAACCATATAAAAAACCTAAACGATTCTTGCCATGCAACAACCAACTATTCATCGCAGCCAGCTTTTTTTGGCTAGTTGTTTAGCACTTTTAGTTACTTCATTATCATTCGGCATCCGTGCCGGTATCTTAGGCCAGTTAGGCGACAAATTTCATCTCAATGCATCAGAACTGGGGACCATTGCAGCAACTGCATTCTGGGGTTTTCCTTTAGCTGTGATCATTGGCGGTATGGTCGTTGATATCATTGGCATGAAAAAATTATTACTTCTTGCCTGTGTATTTCACCTGGTGGGCATTTTGCTAACAGTTTTTGCAAGCGGTTACTGGACATTATTTCTTTCCACTTTATTAATAGGCATTGCTAACGGCACCGTAGAAGCGGCTTGTAACCCGCTGGTAGCAGCTATCTATCCAGATAATAAAACCACCAAATTAAATCACTTTCATCTTTGGTTTCCCGGTGGCATTTTTATTGGTACGCTGATCGTATTCTTCTATAACAAAGCTGGTATTGGACCCATTGGAAGTTGGGATCCCTGGAAAGTACAGGTTGCTGTGATGTTGATTCCCACAATAATTTATGGTTATCTGGTTTCCCGCCTCAAATTCCCGGTCACTGAGCGGGTAGCAGCAGGCGTATCAACCAGTGAAATGTATAAATCGTTAGCGAACCCGCTTTTCATTTTTATGATCATTTGTATGTTTGGCACTGCCATCACAGAGTTATTTACCGGTCAGTGGATAGATGTGCTGTTGAAAAATGTTACCGATAATGCGCTCCTGATCCTCACATTAGAAACTGGTGTAATGGTAATTGGCCGCGGACTGGCAGAACCTGTAGTACATAAATTATCGCCACAGGGCGTACTGCTGATCTCTTCTATTTTAGCAGCATTGGGAATATATCTGCTAGGGCATACAACCGGAAACATGGTTTTTGCAGGCGCATTGATCTTTGGAATGGGTGTATGTTATTTCTGGCCTACCATGCTGGGCTTTGTTTCGGAAAACCTTCCCAAAACCGGCGCAGTTGGTTTGAATTTTATGGGTGGGGCTGGCATGTTTGCCGTTTCAATTTATATGATAATCATGGGTAGCCATTACGATAAACTGCTGGGTGATAAATTGCCAGCCGGTGCCGATTTAAAAGCATATACCGATGCCCCCGGCGGATCAGAAATGGCGAATGCCCTTACCGAAGCTAAAAAAGCCGCCGGTCCGCAAATTCTGGATACCACCCTAATAATACCGCTTGTACTGGTTTTAGCATTTACCGGATTGGTTGTTTACATGCGTGGAAGAAAGAAGACGGAATTGTTAACACCTGTTAGTGCATAATAATACTATCTTAACCTTTTGTAATATTTTAACGCTAACGGTTTTACATTTAATCGTTTTTGTTGGAACAATTTGTAAATTTCAATCTTAACAATTTTTAGAAAATGGCCAATCAATCGAGAAGAAATGTCATCAAGAACCTGGTAGCAGGCACTGCTGCGCTGGGAACGGCCAACATGCTTTCGTCTTTTACCACTCCCGAGGAAATTAAATCAACCACCTTGAAAGGAAATATCAACCACTCAGTTTGTCGTTGGTGCTATGGGAGCATTTCCCTGGAAGATCTGTGCGTTGCAGTAAAAAAAATTGGCTTTAGCGCTATTGACCTGGTTGGTCCTAAAGAATGGCCTACCCTGCAAAAGCACGGCATCTTTTCTTCCATGTGTAATGGTGCTGAACTGAACCTGGTAGATGGCTGGAACGATAAAAAATTCCACGCTCAACTTATAAAGAATTATTCCGACATGATTCCCCTGGTTGCCAAAGCCGGTTATAAACAATTGATTTGCTTTAGCGGCAGCCGCCGGGGTATAGATGATGAAACAGGTTGGAACAATTGTGCCGAAGGATTGAAACAGATCATGGGCCTGGCCGAAAAGAATAAAGTAACGATTGTAATGGAGCTGCTGAACAGCAAGGTAAACCATAAAGATTACCAGTGCGACAAAACCGCCTGGGGTGTAGAACTGTGCAAACGCGTAGGATCAGAAAATTTTAAATTATTATATGACATCTATCACATGCAGATAGATGAGGGTGATGTAATAAGAACTATTAAAGACAATCACCAGTACATTTCGCATTACCATACCGGTGGTGTTCCCGGCAGGAACGAAATTGATGAAACGCAGGAGTTATATTATCCCGCCATCATGAAAGCCATCGTTGATCTCGGTTTTAAAGGGTATGTAGCGCAGGAGTTTATACCAACACCAAAAGACAATGACCAAAAGTTGGTTTCGCTTGAAAAAGGAATCAGAATTTGTGATGTATAAATAAAACCGGATTTAAATTTTTCACGTCTTCTTTATAATTAAAAAACGATTGAACCATGCCAGATAATGTTTATGATGCTATTGTTGTAGGGTCAGGTATAAGCGGCGGATGGGCAGCAAAGGAATTAACCGAGAAAGGATTAAAAGTTTTGTTGTTAGAACGGGGCGAAAATATTGAGCACATTAAAGATTATAAAAGCGCCAATATAGACCCCTGGGGATTCCCGCACCGCGGTGGAAAAACCACAGAAATGGTAAAAGATTATCCCGTGTTGAACAGGGATTACCCACTCAATGAAATGAACCTGAACTACTGGACAAACGAAAAGGATTGTCCGTATACCGAAACAAAACGTTTCGACTGGTTTAGGGGGTATCATGTGGGAGGCCGTTCACTGATGTGGGGCCGCCAAAGCTACCGTTGGAGCGATCTGGATTTTGAAGCCAATGCAAAAGACGGCCATGGTGTTGACTGGCCCATTCGTTATAAAGAAATTGCTCCCTGGTACGATTACGTTGAGAAATTTGCCGGCATCAGCGGTAGTAAAGAGGGGTTACCGCATTTACCCGACGGACAGTTTCAACCCGGAATGGAATTGAACTGCGTGGAGAAAGATGTAGCCGCTAAACTGAAAGCCTATTACAAAGGAGATCGTCATTTATTCATAGGCCGTGTGGCCAATATTACCCAGGCCTTACCGGGCCGAACCAATTGCCAGTACCGCAACAAATGCTGGCTGGGTTGTCCGTTTGGCGGGTACTTCAGCACGCAGTCATCAACGCTGCCGGCAGCAGTAGCCACCGGTAATTTAACGCTGCGCCCCTTCTCGCTTGTAACTAAAGTGTTGTACGATAAAGACAAGAAAAAAGCAACCGGTGTAGAAGTGCTGGATACGCAGGATAATAAAACCTACGAGTTTAAATCGAAAGTAGTATTCCTGTGCGCTTCAGCCTTTAACAGCACCTGGGTATTGTTCAATTCTGCTACTGATGTATGGCCCGGCGGTTTGGGCAGCAGCAGCGGCGAGTTGGGTCATAATGTAATGGACCACCACTTCCGCGTAGGTGCTGAAGGTATTGCCGAAGGTTTTGATGATAAATATTATTTCGGTCGCCGGCCTACCGGGTTCTACATACCCCGCTTCCGCAATACAGGCAGCGATAAAAGAGACTATGTGCGCAGTTTTGGTTACCAGGGTGGCGCCAGCCGTCAGGGGTGGAACCGCCAGATAGCTGAACTGGGCATTGGCGCTGATTTAAAGAATGCTTTATCAGAACCAGGTCCCTGGTCGATGGGCATGACCGCCTTTGGCGAAATACTGCCTTACCACGAGAATACCATTTCGCTCGATAAAACTAAAAAAGATAAGTGGGGCCTGCCGGTGCTGGCCATGAATTGTGAGATAAAGGATAATGAAAAGAAGATGCGCGTTGATATGAAAAATGACGCCATGGAAATGCTCACCGCCGCCGGGTTAAAGGATGTAAAACCATCTGAAAGCGATTATTTCATGGGTATGGGTATCCATGAAATGGGTACCGCCCGTATGGGTAAAGATCCGAAAACCTCAGTGCTGAATGCGCACAACCAGGTTTGGGATGCAAACAATGTATACGTAACCGACGGCGCCTGCATGACATCCGCCGCCTGTGTTAACCCTTAACTTACCTATATGGCATTAACAGCCCGTGCTGTTGACCATGCAGTAGGTGAATTGAAGAAAGGGAATATGTAAGTGTAAGTTTGGATATGTGAAAATGGCAAAAAGACATTTAATTTGATTTAAATTGTGCCATTGCCACCTTTATTTGATGAACGCCATCTAAGAAGGTGAAGTTTTATTTTCACATTTTCAAATTGTTACAATGCCTGGAGATTCTCTAAACGTACACCTAAACACAAAAGCTACCGCACAAAATACCTATGATGCTATAGTAGTAGGATCGGGAATAAGTGGAGGCTGGGCCGCAAAAGAGTTATGCGAAAAAGGATTGAAGACGCTGGTACTGGAACGCGGCAGAAATGTAGAACACATTAAAGATTACGCCGGAACTGAAAAGGATATCTGGGATTTAACCCACCACAATAAGTTAACGGCAGAAGATAAAAAAAACAGCCCCATCCAAAGCAAGTGTTATGCATTTGATGAGGTTTCAAAAAAGTTCTTTGTAAACGATCTGGAGAATCCATACACCCAGGTAAAAAGTTTCGATTGGGTACGTGGTAACCATGTAGGCGGACGCTCGCTGATGTGGGGCCGCCAAAGCTACCGCTGGAGCGATATTGACTTTGGCGCCAATGGCAAAGACGGCCACGGCGTTGACTGGCCCATTCGTTATAAAGACGTGGCGAGCTGGTACAGTTACGTGGAGAAGTTTGCCGGTATAAATGGAAACCGCGATGGCCTGCCACAACTGCCCGATGGAGAGTTTTTGCCAGCCATGGAAATGAACTGCCTGGAGAAACACGTGGCGGCACGCTTAAAAGCTAGCTATAACGACCGTGTAATGATCATGGGCCGTTCAGCCAATCATACTAAACAAATTGGTAGTCGTGGTCCCTGTCAGTATCGCAACAAATGCCACCAGGGCTGTCCGTTTGGTGGGTATTTCAGCAGTAACTCGGCTACCCTGCCGGCAGCAACCGCAACAGGTAATTTAACCCTGCGTCCGTTTTCGATAGTGCTGGATGTGTTGTATGATAAAGATAAAAAACGCGCTACTGGCGTTCGCATTCTTGATGCTGAGACCATGAAAACAGAAGAATATTATGCGAAAGTGGTTTTCCTGAATGCCTCTACACTGGGCACGGCACAAATTCTGTTACACTCTGTTTCGGATGCATTTCCCAACGGATTTGGTAACAGCAGTGAGCAGGTAGGCCATAACCTGATGGACCACCATTATGGAATTGGCGCCCGTGGCGAGTATGATGGATTTGAAGATCAGTATTTTTATGGCAGAAGGCCGAATGGTATTTATGTGCCCCGGTTTAGAAATATCGACGAAAAATCAAAACGCACCGATTATGTACGTGGTTTTGGTTACCAGGGTGGCGCTCGTCGCGACCGGGTTGAAAGTGCTGATGGCATAGGCATTGAGCTGAAGGAAAAACTAACCGAACCAGGTAACTGGGTGATGCAGTTAGGCGCCTGGGGCGAGCACCTGCCTTACTACGAGAACAAAGTGACCCTGAATAAGGATAAGAAAGATAAATGGGGATTGCCAACGCTTGATATTGATTGTGAATTCAAGGAGAATGAAAAGGTCATGCGGAAGGATATGGGAGACCGCGCGGTAGAAATGTTGGAAAAAGCGGGACTGAAAAATGTGAAGACTTTCGACTATGATTTTGCTCCTGGTTTTTGTATTCATGAAATGGGAACGGCCCGTATGGGAAGAGATCCTAAAACATCGGTACTGAATGGCAATAACCAAATGCATGATGTAAAGAATGTGTACATAACCGATGGTGCTTGCATGGCTTCATCAGCCTGTCAAAACCCATCGTTAACGTATATGGCGCTTACAGCGCGCGCTGCAGATCATGCAGTGAATGAACTGAAAAAAGGTAATTTGTAAATCCTGAATTGAATCATACTTCAAACTAATAATTATGAACAGAAGAGACGCTTTATCCCGTGTTGCCTTATTATTGGGAGGAACCGTGATAGGAGGTGAACTTTTTCTGGCCGGTTGCACCAGCGCTGATAAAAAAATCGGACAATCAGTTGAGTTTACTGCCGACGATATTGCTTACCTGGATGAAATAGCAGAAACAATTATTCCTGCTACTGATACCCCAGGCGCCAAAGAAGCCAAAGTAGGCGCCTTCATGGGCGTTATGGTAAAAGATTGCTATAAAGAAAGTGATCAGAAAGTATTCCTGGAAGGAATGAACAAACTGAATGAAGCCAGCAAGAAAAAATTCAGTGGCAACGGTTTTATGAAAATAACACCCGAGCAACGCAAAGAATTGTTGAACGAGCTGGATAAAGAGCAAAAGGAATACGCCAGGAATAAAAAGAAGGAAGACGACCCACATTATTTTACCCAGATGAAACAGCTGACCCTGTTGGGTTACTTTACATCTGAACCAGGCGCTACCAAAGCGTTGCGTTATGTGCCGGTGCCAGGCCGTTTTGAAGCCTGCATTCCTTATAAGAAGGGCGACAAAGCCTGGGCGCTGTAAAATATTTGAATGTTGAATAACGAATACTGAATGGTGAAGTGAATACACTTCTTCATTCAGTATTTGATTTTAAAAATATCAACCAACCATATGTACAATAGAAGAAGTTTTCTCAAAGCAACCGGAACATTGGCGTCAGGAATATTGATTTCAAGATCAGCTTTCTCCGGTTTTACACCCAGTGGTTCAATTAATAAGTTTGGTTTACAGTTGTGGTCGGTGCGCGACGATTTGGCAAAAGACCCCAAAGCAACGTTGAAGCAGTTAGCAGGATATGGCTATAAACAAATTGAAGGATTTGAAGGTAAGCAGGGTATTTTCTGGGGCATGAACAATAAAGAGTTCAAAAAATACATGGATGAAATAGGCCTCACCTTCGTTTCAACCCATTGCGATATCAACAAAGATTTTGAAACAAAGGCAGCACAGGCAGGTGAAATTGGAATGAAGTATTTGATCTGCCCAAGTTTAGGTGGTCCTAAAACGATAGATGATTTTAAAAGAGCAGCCGAGAAATTCAATGCCTGCGGCGACATTTGTAAAAAGAATGGATTGCGTTTTGCCTACCACAACCACGGCTACAGCTTTACTGAAGTAGATGGCCAAATGCCACAGGATATTATGATGCAAGGCACCAATAAAGATACCGTTGATTTTGAAATGGATATTTACTGGGTGGTTACAGCCGGTGCCGACCCAATTGCCTGGTTGAATAAATACCCCGGCCGCTTTAAACTGTGCCATGTAAAAGACCGGAAGAAAGGTGTAGATCCAAAAGAACACGATGCCTCTGTTGACCTGGGTGCTGGCAGTAT
>CBIMFG010000106.1:0-8554 GCA_966243125.1 uncultured Niastella sp. | reverse complement strand
ACCATTAATGAGGTACTTTAAATTCCACCTATCCTCCTGATCATCATCTGCAATCAAAATAAAAGGTTTTTGACTCATCTTTTTTGTAATAACAGTAAACAATACAAATCAGGTAAGTACACGAGGTAATTACACATGCAGGACTACTTCGGGCTTTTCATCCTAACTAAGAAAACAATAACAGTGTCTTAATTGGTACAGAATACTTACTTGCTAATCAGAGAGAGTAACCGTGATCCTTGAATTTGAAAGTGGTCTATGGGCTAATTCTTAATCTCAATCAAGAGGTAAGTTAATAACTAAGTATGAAAAATAAAAATGTTTCATAAAAATTCGATGAATTACCGTCATTTTACGGTAAAGCTTTTCCTATCAAAGTTATGCCTTTGAAATGTTTATTTACTGACCACTATCAGCTAACAAATCCAATGTTGTGTGTTACGATCGCTTGTTAAATGATGTAAATTTAATACCCGCTTTTCCTATACCTGATCATTACTTATTCTGCTACTCATTTATTCACCTCAAAAAAATTTGATTATGGAAACGTTGGTTCACTATGGTCAAAAAGTTAGTCAATTGTATGACGCTTTTAAACAAGGCGACGTCAATGCGATTCTTAACAGCCTGAGTCGTGATTGCATTTGGGAAGTGATGGGTCAGCCCGACATTTCTTATGCCGGCATTTACCATGGCCGGGAAGATGTGAAATCTTTTTTTATGAAACTGGCCCACGCGCTCGAAATTTCGGAAATGAGCATCGAGCATATTCTTGAGAACGGCAACCTGGTGATTGCCTCCGGCCATATGAATGCCACCGCCCGCAACACCGGTAAACGTTTTTCAAGTTTTTGGTGTATGACGTTTGAGTTTAATGAGAATGAGGAGTGTGTGCATTTTAGAGATTGTTTTGATACGCTAGCTTGTTCAAGGGCGATGAAAGCATAGGTCTTCTTAAGTGAAGCTTTTGTGGTATAAAGTTGAAAGTTTTTTAGTTCGTTAGTTTTTTAGTTCTTGAGTTCATTAAACTTTGAACTTAAAGCTTTCAACTTTATACTAATAAACTAAAGAACTAACAAACTAAATAACTTATCCTTTCATAAACACAAGAATCGCATTACCCCCCAATTCAATCTGATCCCCATTCTGCAACTCATGCGACACTCCCGGCACACTCAGCACTTTCACTTTATCATCCGTAGTATAGATCCTAGTCTTATTGCCATTCTCTGGTAATCCGCCTTTGTCGGGGAAGAGGAAGAATTTATCGAGCTGGGGATTGTATTGAATATAGGCATGGTTACGGCTTACGTGCAAATTGGCGGCGCCGGTTTGTGCATCGAATTGCGGATCGTCCTGTGCCCAGAAAACTATATCGTTGGTATGTATTTTACCGGTGGAGAGTTTCGGATGTTTGGTTCTGCCAATATTATATTTCAACTGTTGTTTGGGATTCAGTTCGTATTCGGGAAATTCAGTTTTACCCACCAGTACCTGCAGGCGCGCAATGGAATATTGTTGAAACAGGTCTTGTCCGCGCCGGATCACTTCTAACCCCATATTACCATGCAACAGGCAATAGTCGGGCAGTTTATCGGTTACCAGGTGGTGTTCAAAAAACCAGCCTCCTGCGAGTTGTATGAAGTTATTCACCAGCTTACGTTCGAGGTGATCTTTCTGGAACATCCCCGGCGTATCATCACACAACGCTACTTTCAGCATTTCTTCCTGCTCTTTATTATTGCACAGTATGTATAACCGCAAACCTGCAATGGTATGTCCCTTTTCATCGATGTAGGGTTTTAACCCATTGATGATGAATTTCACAATCTCCTCCCGTTTTGCTTTGGTAGCGGGAATTGACGATTGTGTGCTCACTTGCATTGGCTCACTTTGTTCCGGAGCTACCGGTGTGGGGTTAGTGAATAGCCTCTTTATAAAGTTTTTCATTTCGGTTATCAGTTGATTGATTGTTCTGTGTTCTGTGTTCTGTGTTCTTTGTTCTTAAAACATAGAACTAAGAACATAGAACTTAAAACTGCTTTTAAAACGAAGTTAAGTAACCTCTTTTCTCCAATACGCTCGCAATAGAATTAGCTACAAGAACTGCATTCGACGATCCTTTACCTCTTTCTATTCTTATACACGTAACGGTTCTTGAACGATGATCAGGTGTGGGCGCGAAAAACACATACCAGCCATCAGATTCTATTTCACCATTGATCACGCGTTCGGGTGTTCCTGATTTGCCGGCTACTACGATGTTCTTTATTTTTTGTTTGCCCGGCTGGTTACTTTGATCTATCATATAGCGGGTAAGTGTACCGGCATAAGTGGTATCAGCTGCTATTTCAACGCCTGTGGTGGTGGGTTGTTGAACGCCTGCCTCTTTCAACAAATACCGGGTAGGCATCAGCACGCCATTGTTGGCAATAGCGCCGGCCATGCGCGCCATAGAAGCCGGTGTAGCCGTAAGCGAGCTTTGTCCCCACGCAAGGCCGCTGAACGGACTGCGATACCGGTTCTTGGTACCCATTAATTTCGGATTGTTATAGGCGCGGCGATCGTGGTTCATTACCTGCTTTTGCCAGTCGGCCAGGTCTTCGGCTTGTTTTACTTTGTTGGTAGAGGGAGCATAATCGTATCCACCGCGCTGATCGATGTTCATGCCGGTGGCCTGGTACAAGGCAGCCATCTGTTCTTCCAGACTGTTCTCATTGGCCATGCGAATAAAGAAGATGTTACTTGAATTAACGATGGCCTCATGCATATCAACATAATTCACCTTGGGCACAAACGGTTCCTGTTCGGTTGGGTTATCGCGGAAGATCTCCGGCCGGTAGATATCCTTGTATTTTACTTTGGCGGCATCAGGGCCCATTTTATTAAAGGCGGCCATCCCGGTCAATATTTTTGCGGTGGAGCCGGGCGCGGTGGCATAGGTCATACCCAGATCGCGATCGGTAACGGGTTTGGGCAGTTTGTTGCGTTCGCGATCGGGCAATAACATCAGGTCGGGCATTTGTAAATTGGGTAAGGGATTCAAGGCAGATGCCAGCAGATCGCCCGAACTGGCATCCAGCACTACTACGGCTATGCGATCATTTTTAAAACTGCTTTTATGCAATGAATCCTGGATCTCTTTTTGCAACGCGGCATCTATGGTTAAATGGATATCGCGGTCTTTGTGTTTTATTTTTTGGATGGCTTCAGTGGCGGTATCAATGCCGGATTGCAAGCTTTCTACTAATGGCGCATAATCATAACTAACCAGCTTGATGATTTTCTGCACCGGCCGCGTGAATTTATCGGGACGATATTCTGTACTTACATAATCGCGCTTTTCCGGACTGGTAGCATAGCCGCGTAAAGAAGTAAGGTGCCGCGCTTCGGCAAAATAACCATTGCTTTGTCCCCAGAACAGGCGGGTGTTGTAATCGCCCGTCCAGAAGAACAGGTCATTTTCAAAAGGATAAAAACGCACCACTCTTTTTTGCAAGGTGTTTTCGAGTTGCGTGGTATCAATGCCCGCTTCCAGATAGGCGCTCATATTCTTTTTAATCACACCCGGTTCGCTGGTAGCTATTACCAGTCCATTGCGGTCGTAAATAGAACCGGCGGCCAGCACGCGCGTGAGTTTATCAATACGTGGGTTGTAACTATAAATAGGCAGGCCATTGCGATTGATGACCCGCGCGGCCTTTACTAAAATTTCTTTACTGTGCACCACCTGCACCTGGTACAACTTCACCATCAACGTGGCAATACCCGCTAAAAAGAACAGGATGCCGGTGCCTAATACAAAGTCATAATACTTGCGCAGGTGTTCGGTTTGAATGGCCAACCCGGGCCGCGAGGAAATACCTGCTACAATACCCATGGCCGCGAGGTTAACGATCAGCGAGATCTTGCCATAACTCAAAAAAGGAACGGTGACCCCGGTAAGCGGCAACAGCCCGATGGAGCCACCGGCAATCAGCAGAAATTGTATTCCGGTTGCAATGGCAATACCGGCACACAAATAAAAACTAAACGGCTGACCTGCCCGGCGGGCATGTAAAAATGAACGATGTATTAAGATGCCAAACACCAGGAATACCGCTACCAGTCCCAGCCAGCCCAGTTCTTCACCAATACTTGGTAAGATCATATCGGTATGCGCAGCCGGCATGGTATTAGGGAAGCCACGGCCGGGGCCTTGTCCGGTTAAGCCACCCGAAGCCAGTGTCCAGTAACTATGGGCGAGGTGATCGCCGCCAAAAACGTCATTATCCCACTGGCTCAACCACATGGCTTTGCGATCGGCCAGGCGATCGCCAATACCGGGCAACTGATCACCAAATGCAAAGGCGGCTATAACCAATAACACAATCACGGGTGCATCGGTTAATGCGGCAAAAGCGCCATACCATTTTACGGTTTTTACCTGGCGTTGAATGATCATGGTCACCAATACGGCCACAAAACTGATGGCGGTAGCCAGCCAGCCGGGCACAAAATTCAACAACACACAATACACCACACCTGCCAAAACCGTCAGCAATAAATTGCCGCGTGCAATGCTATAGAAGAATAAGAAGGTAAAACACATCACCATCGCCGGACCCATATCACCCATTAAAAGATACAAAGCCAACACAGCCCCCACTCCTACTAATACGCCAATGCTCACCAGAAAGCGCCAGCGGATATCAGACAAATTGCGGATGTTTTCTTCATTGGCGGCAAAAAAGCCAGCCAGGAACAACAACAACAGGTACTTGGTTATTTCACTGGGTTGAAAGGTAAAACCACCGAGTTGGATATTTACTTTTACGCCACTGCCCTCGGGTCCGGTTCCTATCAACAAAGTCAGCAGCGCCATGGCAATGGCCAGTACCAGCCACGTCCAGCCCCGCAGGCCATATACATTTTTTTGTTTGAAATTGAACAGCGCATCAAACCACCAGCGGGTATATAATTTACGGATATCGATCAACGCAAAAACAACAAAACCCGCCAAACCAATGATCACTCCCTGCAAGGCTTGTGCGGCATGAAGCGTATCGGTTAACGGGTTTTGGATACTAAATAATAGCAGGATAGAGATGCTGCATAACAACAGCAGCAACGGGATTATAAAAACGTCTGGCTCCTTTTTTCGAAGCCACAGAATAATATGTGCCAGGAAGAAGGCCAGGATACAACCGCCCACGATGAGCCAGTAAGAAGTAATAAATTCTTCGGGCGTACGTACCAGCAGCACACCGTCTTCTTTCATTTGTGCATATGCGATGGGGCCTATTAACCTTATCTTATGTGGTTTACTGGTGAAGGTAAAGCTCCTGTCTTTTGTAACACGGGCACTCCCCTGCCGGGCGCCAAATTCAAAACCGGGTTTCAGCGGCAGCACACTATAGCCTGAATCTTTTACCAGACCGGTAAAATGAAATTCGCCATTGTTATCGGTACGGGCATACAACACATGATCATACAAAGAATCTTCGTCGAGCGTGGCAATGTGTTCGCGCAATTGCACCAGCGTGCCGGCCATGGGCTGATCCTGGTACACAATACGGCCGCTCATTGTATGTGTGCCGTTCGATACATTTACTGATGCAGGATACGAAGTAGGATTCTTTAATTCTTTATTATACAACACCGAATCAAAACCCAGGCGTTGGCGCGAAGCTTCCAGCCGGCCCTGAAAATCAACCCCTCCATTGGGCGCTTTCCATTCAACGGGCGCCACCAACCCAAAGCTGCCTTTATTAATGGCACCCAGATTATCTACCTCCCCTACTGTGATCAATCGCATCGATAAAGAATCAACCAGCAGGTCCACATCGCGGTCGTCGGCAAAGAAGTTGCCGTTGACAAGTATTTTTCGTAAAGAATCTTTGTTTAACCCTGCCTCCAGTTTAATAGCCCGGCCATTCTTCAAAGCTTCATCGGCCCGCGTTAAGGCTGGCGACAGGGTGAAGAATAATTTTACAAACAGCACGAGCATTAACACGGCAGCTCCGGTTAATAATACCCAGGCTTCTGATTTATTCTTACTATATGAATCTTTAGGGAGTTCCATTTCGTTTACTTAGGTTATGTCGGGTTCAGAGTTCAGAGTTTCGAGTTAAGGGTTCCGAGTTCAGAGTTCAGAGTTTCGGGTTATGATTTTTGAACCTGGAACCTGGAACCTGGAACTAAAAAACTAAAAACTATCGAGATCCTTTTACAATCAACTGATCAAATGCTACAGTCTGCGCCCCATCTACCCGCATCCCAAAACAATTGCCATAGCCGCCGGTAAAGGGCAATACATTTTCTACTTTATCATTTATATAAAAGAAGATCGAATTGTTTCTTTTCTCAATACTCAGGGTGTTCATTTCACTGTGGGGATGGATATTGGAGGTGTGCGTCCAGTTAATGATGGGCTGCCAGTCGCCATTGGTCATGGAGCCAATGGAATAATAGCCGTTGCTGGTGATGTAATAAACGAAATAAGCGTCGGTGTCGGTATTGCCGCAAAAGTTGATGCCATAGGCTTCGTCGGGTTCATTGCCCCATTGGGTAGCGCTGGCCGATACGCTGAAGTTGTGTTCTATGTTCAGATCGAATTTCACCGTGGCGTGATAGGTTAAACTATCGGTCAACCCTTTGATGATGTATTTGCCATGGGAGAATTTAAACACGCTGTTCTCATCTTTGCCAATTTCCCAAATACTGTCCACATCATCGCTGAAGTCGTCGTAATACATGCCGTTCTGCAAACTAACGCCGGCGTCTGTTTGTTGTCCCGCCATGGCGGGAGCAGTGCCAGCACTTGCCACCGGACTGATATCCACCACAGGTGTTTCATGCACAGCCGGCGTGATCAACGTTTTGTTAGTATGTGTGGGAACCGTTTTGCGGTTTACGCTGGCAACGGATACCGAATCAACCGGCAGCACAGTGGCGTTGTCATCGCCGGAGTGCTCGCCTTCTTTATTGGGGAACACGGCCCACATCCCCATCATAAATGCGCTAAACAATAGTACACCGAGGATGGTGAACACGATCTCTTTCTTTTTACCGGCTACCACCGCGGGTACTTTTGTTTTGGCCAGTACCTGCGTTACCTTTTTTGTTTTGTTAACGCTCACCGGTTTTACGTACCGCGACTGTGCATTCTCCAACGCGGCCTGTTTTAACAACTGCCGAACGTGTGCGGTATCATTGAGGCGATGCACGGCTTGTTTGGCCAGCAGGCCATGTAACAATTGCAACAGGCTGGGTGGCAAAAAGCGATTATTGGGTAAGGTTACTTCTGGTATAGGGCATTCAATAACCCGGTTAATGTGCCACAACAGGTCTTCATCGTTGTAAGCAAAGGGCACCGTACCCATTAAACATTCGTACAACACCACACCAAGTGAATAATAATCGGTGGGTGTGCTAACCGTGCGGGCATGACTGAACTGTTCGGGCGATGCATACTCGTAGGTAAGCATGGAGGAACCGGTAACCGTATTGGTTTGTTCCCTGAGTTTGGCAATACCAAAATCCGTTAACAGAAAATGCAGCTCGCCATTGGGCAGGCGGCGGTACATAATGTTCTCGGGTTTGATGTCGCGATGCACAACGCCTTTGGCGTGAATGGCGTCAAGGGCATCGGTCATGTGTTGCGCCAGCTGGATCACCGTATCTACCTCCACAGTGCCGCGGTCTTTTAACAACCGGCGTACATCGCCGCCCTCAATCAATTGCATTACGATATAAGGCAGCTCCGCATCGAGGTGAACGTCTACTATTTTTACAATGTGATCATGCTGAATAGATTTCATGATCTCCGATTCGCGTTGAAAACGGCGCAGCGTATCGGCATCGGTATTAAAAGCAAAGTGTTTGATGGCAACCAGGGTACCCGATGCCAGGTGCCTTGCTTTCAGCACGCGGGCATTGCCCCTGCCGATCTCACCCAGGATCTCGTATCCTCTGAAGTATTCTTTAAAAATTGAAGTTGCCATATGTTATTGCATCGCTGTGCTGACTACCTGTACAGACAGACTTTTATTTGTACTATCAGGTTTAACCTGGTTACTCACAGGATACTTAATGTTTTCAAAAAATGTATTCTCCAATTTCACATGCACCGGAACACTTACTTTGATGCCAACTTCAAACCCCTTTATGCGCAGGTTTCTTATTACTAAGGTATCACCTGCTTTAGCAGAAGCCTTGTTAATTTCCACCGCAGCAAAATGATTAACTTTTTCTTTAGCCGGCAGCAACAGTACGGTGTTGCCAACACTATCGGCAAACCGTTGCACCGTTACCAGGTTGGCAGGAGCAGCTAACCTGAGGGTATCTGGTACTTGCATGGCGCCCGGGCCCGATGGCGCGGCATGTTGTCCGCTGAAAATAGTAGCCGGCATTTTTTTCATACTATCGTCCACTGACTTTACTTCTGTTATATGAGTAGCTGGTTCGGGTGTTGTTGCTGCAGCAGATTCTTCATCGCTGCGGGAGAAAAAGAACCAGCTGCTTACTGCCAGCAGCACAATCACCAGTACGTTCCATTTTATCCATTTGTTAC
>CBIMFG010000105.1:0-8589 GCA_966243125.1 uncultured Niastella sp. | reverse complement strand
GAAGCCCGCGAAGAAGGCGCCAAAGTACCTAAAAAGAAGTCGGCCACTAAAAAAAGCGCTTCTAAAAAAAGTGCCACTAAAAAAAGTGCACCTAAGAAGAGAGCAACTACAGCCAAAAAGAAATCGCCCGGTAAGAAAAGAGCAACCAGCAGAAAAAGAACAACGAGAAAGAAATCAACCAGCCGGTAAAGTTTAAAGTATAAGGTTTAAAGTATAAAGTATAAGGTTTAAGGTTTAAAGTATAAAGTTGAAGGCTGAATGCATTCATGCAGACTGCTGAGCAAGAGAATACCTTAAACCTTACACTTTAAACCTTAAACTCTAAACCCTTCACCTTTCAACCTTAGCATATGATACAAAGAGATGGTGCACTACCAAGCCTATGGCAACAAACGGCAGAGCCGCTGCAGGTTAATAACGCCGCTCCGGTTATAAAATACGATGTAATTATTGTGGGCGCTGGTATTACCGGCATAAGCCTGGCGCACCGGTTACAAAATGCCGGGTTGCAATGCCTGGTGCTGGAAGCCCATAATTGTTGTTTTGGTACAACCGGTGGCACTACTGCTCACCTGAATACGTTGTTGGATACACCTTATACTACCATTATAAAAAACTTTGGGGAAGATAATGCCAAACTGGTGGCGCAAAGCGTAAAAGAAGCCATTCACAACATTGAAAGAAATATAGAGCAGCATCAGATAGATTGTGGTTTTGAAAGAACCCCGGCCTACCTGTTTGCGCAAAACGACGATCAGCAAAAAGAATTACAGAACATAGTAGAGGCCTGCGAAAAAGTAAGCGTGCCTGTTCATTATGCCAATGCCATTCCGGTAAACATTCCATTTACAAAGGCGATTGAAATACCTTCCCAGGCAAAGTTCAGCCCGGTAAAATATGTATACGAACTGGCCAAAGCCTTTATCAATGCAGGCGGCCGTATTATAGAGCAAACTGCTGTAACCGGCCATACCCAGCGAACAGATGAAGTGACCAATGAAGCCATCATAGAAGTACAAACAGCAACAAATATCGCATACATCGCAAAAACACTGGTGTACGCTACACATATACCACCAGGTGTAAATGTATTGCACCTGCGTTGCGCACCCTACCGGTCATATGCAATGGCCGTAAAACTTTCTAATGTAAATTATCTGGATGAATTGTGTTATGATATGTACGATCCCTATCATTATTACAGAACCCAGGTAATAGATGGGGAGCCTTACTTTATTGCAGGCGGTGAAGACCATAAAACCGGACATGAAGAAAATACCGCTGCCTGTTTTAACCGGTTGGAAGCGCATGTAAGAAAGTATTTCAATGTAGAAAGTATTACACATAAATGGTCGTCACAGTATTATGAACCTGCAGACGGGCTGCCTTATATTGGTGCATTGCCCGGCGCAGGCGACAATATTTTTGTAGCTACGGGTTATGGCGGCAATGGTATGGTATACAGCCAGGTAGCTACCATCTTGTTAGCTGAATTGATCATTACCGGCAACAGTGCTTATAAAGACTTATTTGATCCCAACAGAGTAAAACCTATTGCAGGCTTTGCCAATTTTATAAAGGAAAATGCCGATGTGGTAAAGAACCTGGTAAGCGGGTTGGTAACGCGTGAGCAATTGGAGTCATTATCTGAGCTGGCCCATGGCGAAGGAAAAGTAGTGGTCTATGAAAAACATAAAATAGCCCTGTATAAAGACATGGACGGTAAGCTGCATATTGTAAACCCAACCTGTACGCATTTAAAATGCAGCGTGGGCTTTAATGCGGCCGAGCTGTCGTGGGATTGTCCCTGCCATGGCGCGCGGTATTCCATTGATGGCGAAGTGTTGAATGGCCCGGCGAATATAGACCTGAAAAAAATAGACCTGAAGGAAGAGTAGGTGGCATATATTTTTCAACCATTTACTGAAAATTAACCGTGTTAAACACCTATATCCCTATTGGCCCTGCGCTTGCAAAAAATGGACAATGTACCTTTACCGTTTGGGCGCCTGAATGCAACACTGTTCAGGTGGTTTTAGAGGCATCGCCCCAACTGCCCTGGCCCATGGAAAAAGGCGAAGGCGGTTATTGGACCGTTACCCTTGATAAGGTAACGCCGGGTATGCTATACTGGTATCAATTAGACAACGAACTACCACGCCCCGACCCGGCTTCGCGCGGGCAAACTGCCGGAGTGCATGGTCCTTCAGCCATTCCTGATAATTCTTTCGATTGGACAGATACTGACTGGCAGGGTATTGAACTGGCCGAGATGATCCTGTATGAATTGCATACCGGCGCATTTACACCGGCTGGTACCTTTCAGGGTATAATTTCAAAACTCGATCACCTGCAAACCCTGGGCATAACAGCCATTGAGTTATTACCCATTGCCCAGTTTCCCGGTCATCATAACTGGGGATACGATGGCGTATTTCCCTTTGCCATTCATAATGAGTATGGCACAGCCGCCGATCTGAAACAACTGGTAAATGCCGCCCATCAGCGGGGCATAGCCGTTATTTTAGATGTGGTGTATAACCATGCCGGACCCGAAGGAAATTACCTGGCCGACTTTGGGCCTTACTTTACTGATAAATACAAATTATTCTGGGGCGGCGCCATCAACTATGACGGCGCCTGGTGCGATGGCGTTCGCAATTATTTTATTCAGAACGCCCTGATGTGGCTCGATGAATTTCATATAGATGGGTTGCGGCTCGATGCGGTGCATGCCATCTTCGACAGCAGCGCCCTGCATATTATGGAAGAACTAACCGCCCAGGTTAGGTTGCTGGAACAACGCGTACAAAGAAGAAAAATACTGATCGCGGAATTTGACCTCAACAATCCGCGCTACATTTCACCGGTTGCACAAGGTGGTTATGGCATGGATGCGCAATGGGTTGATGAGTTTCACCATGCTTTGCATGCTGCTATTACCGGCGAGAAAACCGGCTATTACGAAGACTTTGGCCCCCTCGAAGACCTGGCCCGCTCCCTGCAAAATTCTTATGTATATACCGGGCAGTTCTCCAAACACCGCAAACGGAATTTTGGTAAAATGCCTGAGAATACCGGGTACAATCAATTCATCGCATTTGTACAAAACCACGACCAGATCGGTAATCGCCTGCTGGGCGACCGGCTGAGCACCATGTTGAGTGCCGAAGGGTTGAAGGCAGCAGCAGCCACACTGATGCTGTCGCCGCACGTACCGCTGTTATTCATGGGTGAAGAATACGGCGAAAAGAATCCCTTTCTGTTTTTTACCAATCATTCAGAAGAAGAACTGATCAACAATTTACGGGAAGGCCGGCGTAAGGAATTTGCCGTGTTTAACTGGGAAGGAGAGGTGCCCGATCCGCAGGATGAAGCCATCTTTAACCAGTCGAAATTAAGCTGGCAGATAGATGAAGTGCCGGGTTTACTGCGGTTCTATAAAAACCTGATCGCTTTTAGAAAGGAACAACCCGCTTTGCAAAACTTCCGGCGGGGTGATGCCGTGCGCAACATTAGGGTTCAAAACAAGGTATTGCATTTTGAACGGCATGGCAATGGGGCCGTGCTGTTGATCTGTATAAACCTGGGCAATGAACCCGCCAGCATTCAGTTCGAAAAAACGGGTACCAGAATATTCGATACGTCTGATGTGGAATGGAACGGCCCCGGCAGCCTGGCGCCAACTGTGGTGCAACCCGAACAACCCTTCCTCATAAATCCGTTCTCTGTGCTTGTGTTAGAAATACCAACAAAGGTTGAAGAATAATAAATAATAAAGATTGTGGTTGTATGAATATACCTGTATCTACCTACCGGTTACAGTTGAATGCGTCGTTTAATTTCAACAATGTAGAAAAGATCATTGACTATTTACATGAGCTGGGCATTACTACCATTTATGCAAGCCCGTTTTTTGCGGCGCCAACCGGCAGCACGCATGGCTATGATGTATGTGATTCCTATACGTTGAATTGTGAAATTGGTACGCTGGACCAGCTGCAGCGTATAAACGAGGTGTTGCAACAAAAGAACATGACCTGGCTGCAGGATGTAGTGCCCAATCACATGGTGTTTGGCATGAGCAATTTTCGCCTGGCCGATGTACTGGAGCGCGGCGAACATTCACCTTATTACAAGTGGTTCGATATTGACTGGCAACATCCCGATCCCATGCTGAATGGAAAAGTGATGGTGCCCTTCCTGGGTAAGCCGCTGCCCGAGTGTTTGCAGCAACAGGAAATTAAAATCGACCTCATAGACACCGGTTTTGTAATAAAGTATGGCGAAACAACCTATCCGCTTTCCATTGGGGCGTATGAGCCCTTGTTAGCCCTGTTACACCAGGAAGAGGTGGTGCAGTTACTACAACAATTGCGGGTGGAAGCTGCGCAGGGTTGGCCGCTGTCTTCGTGGCGCGAGATAAAGAGCGGACTGGTGCAAGCCTTTTTGGCCAATGAACCCGCCGTAACCGAAGTGCGCAAGCTGCTGGAGGTAATAAACAGCGATGTTCGCGTGTTGCAAAACCTGTTGCAACAACAATACTACCAGCTTTGCTATTGGCAAAATGCCAATGAGGTGATCAATTATCGCCGGTTTTTTGCCGTGAACGAGTTGATTGCCGTAAACATTGCCAATGAAGAAGTATTTTACGAATACCATCAATTATTAAACAACCTGTACCGGCAAAAACTGGTGAACGGCGTGCGTATAGATCATATTGATGGACTGGAAGCCCCGGTGGAGTATTTAAACCGGGTGCGCCAGTTCTTTGGCAGCGATTGTTATGTGGTGGTTGAAAAGATCCTGGAACAACACGAACAACTGCCCAATAACTGGCCGGTGCAGGGAACAACCGGTTATGAATTTACGGCACACATCAGCTGGCTATTGACCAATACCGATGGCGCCCGCCGATTAAAGTACTATTACGAAACGCTTTTCCCCGGCCTGCCCGATTATAAGACCATCGTTTTTGAAAAGAAACGCCACTTTCTGGAAACCTATATGGTGGGGGAATGGAACAACCTGGTGCGGCTGATGTACCGGCTGCAACTGGTGCCTGATACAGTGAAGCCGGAGGAGGTGAAAGAGGCGCTGGCGCTGTTGATGTGCTGTTTTCCCGTGTACCGCTTGTATCCCGGGGAAGAAGCGCCTGAAAGCAACGCCCAATTAATAATTGAGCAGGCTTTTCAGGAAGCCATAACAAGAAATTCTGAATACAGGGATACCTTACAATTATTGCAAACCATTTGGGATTTGGATGAAAACGATACCGCCATTAATCTGCGGCGGCTGGAATTTCAAAAACGCTTAATGCAGTTTACCGGTCCGCTGATGGCCAAGGGCGTGGAAGACACTACCTTTTACGTGTACAATGCCCTGTTAGGGCACAACGAGGTAGGGGATACCCCCAATAAGGATGCGTATACGGTGGCCGATTTTCACCACTGGATGCAACAGCGGCAACAACAATTTCCTTTTTCTTTAAATGCCACCAGCACCCACGATACCAAACGCGGGGAAGATGGCCGCCTGCGCGTGAATGCGCTTACCTGGTTTACCCGCGAATGGGAGCAGGTAAACGAACAATGGCGCCTGATCAATGCACCCTGTAAAGAAAGCCGCGATGGGAAAGCCCTGCCTTCCCCTGAAGATGAATATTTTATCTATCAGTCACTGATAGCCGGTTTTCCCGGTGATGAACAGGTAACACCCGAATATGTAGCGCGGTTGAAAGATTATTATTTAAAGAGTATCAGGGAAGCAAAACTGTTTACCAACTGGCAAACGCCCGATACGCAATATGAGGAAGCAGGCTGCCGGTTTATTGAAAAGATCCTGTTGCCCGAACATAATTTTATAAAAAGCTTTCTGCCGTTCTTTAAAAAAATAGTGGCCCATGCCCAGCAGTTGTCACTCACACAAACGCTGGTGAAGATCACTGCGCCGGGTGTGCCCGATATTTACCAGGGCAGCGAAGGCTGGAACACCAGTTATGTAGACCCCGATAACCGCAGACCGGTTGATTTTGAAATATATAAACAATATGTATCAGATATAAAGAAATGGGAGCAGCAAGGCGCGGCAGCAGTATTTAAGTATGTTGCTTCAAAAAGAAACGAAGGACTGGAGAAGTTTTATGTTACTATGAAAGCCCTGCAATGCCGGCGGCAACTGGCGGCAGTGTTTTTGCATGGAGCATATATACCCTTACAGACTTCAGATAATTGTGGAATTATTGCCTTTGCCCGCCATTATAAAAATGAATGGGTGCTGGTGATAGCTCCGGTTTCGGTTGAAAGACCTGTTACCAATTGCTCTATAACCCTGCCAGCCAACGCCCCGGTACAATGGAAACATGTATTTACCGGCGAAACGGTTGAAACAGCAGGCGAATTACCAATACATACCATATTCAACAATTTCCCGGTTTTATTGCTCACCGGTGAAGTTTAATTATTACTATTTATGATTGCAGAAAAAAATGCAGGGACGGCGCCGTCCCTTGAACGTGTATTCTCCGGTATTTATCCCGGAAAAGCCTTTCCCTTAGGATCAAAGTATGATGGCAAAGGGGTTAATTTCTCCATTTACAGCGAACATGCTGAGGAAGTGGAACTATGCCTGTTCGAAAGCCTGGACAGCAAGACTGAGTTTGTAAAAATAAAACTCAAGGAGCGGGAACACCACATCTGGCATGTATACATAGCCGACCTGAAACCCGGACAGTTATATGGGTATCGCGTAAGCGGGCCCTATGAACCCAATGAAGGCAAACGGTTCAACCCCAATAAATTGTTACTGGACCCTTACGCCAAGGCCATCAGCGGCACCATCGACTGGCACGACAGTGTGTTCAGTTATAAAATGGGGCAGGATGATTTAAGTTTGAACGGTACCGATAGTGCACCCTATGTACCCCGGTCGGTGGTAATTGATCCGCAGTTTGATTGGGAGAACGTAGAAAAGCCAAAGATCCCCTACGACCAGTCGGTGATTTATGAAGTGCATGTAAAAGAATTCACCAAACTAAACCCCGATGTGCCCGAAGAGCTGCGGGGTACCTACGCCGGGCTCGCACACCCGGCCGCGATAGATTATTTTAAAAAACTGGGGGTTACCGCCATTGAGCTAATGCCCGTTCACCATTTTGTATCTGACCGTCACCTGGTTGAAAAAGGGTTGACCAATTTCTGGGGCTATAACACCATTGGCTTTTTTGCACCCGACGTACGGTACTCAAGCAGCGGCGTAAAAGGTGAACAGGTAACGGAGTTTAAGAACATGGTAAAGGAATTGCACAAAGCCGGCATTGAAGTAATACTCGATGTGGTGTATAACCATACGGCCGAAGGTAACCACATGGGGCCTACCTTATCATTTAAAGGAATAGATAACGAAGCTTATTACCGGCTTACAGAAGATAAACGGTATTATATGGATTATACCGGTACCGGTAATACGCTCAATGCGTATTTACCCGGAGTGCTGCGCCTCATTATGGATAGCCTGCGGTACTGGATCACCGAAATGCAGGTTGATGGGTTCCGGTTCGACCTGGCAGCCACGCTTGCCCGTGAGTTGCACGATGTGAACCGCCTCAGCGCTTTCTTTGAAATTATTTACCAGGATCCGCTTATTTCACAGGTAAAGCTGATTGCAGAACCCTGGGATATTGGCGAAGGTGGGTACCAGGTAGGGAAATTTCCACCCGGCTGGGCCGAATGGAATGGTAAGTACCGCGATTGTATGCGCGATGACTGGCGCGGGGGCAACAGCATGCTGGCCGAGTTTGCCGAACGGTTTACCGGCAGCGCCGACCTGTATAAAAGTGATTACCGGTCACCCACTGCCAGCATCAACTTTATAACCGCGCACGATGGCTTTACCCTCAACGACCTGGTTTCTTATAATGAAAAACACAACGAAGCCAACGGAGAAGATAATAAAGACGGCGACCAGGAAAACCATTCGTGGAACTGCGGCGCCGAAGGATTAACGGATGATGAAGGCATCAGGGCCCTGCGCGAACGGCAAAAACGAAATATGCTTACCACCCTGTTGTTGTCGCAAGGCGTGCCTATGATCCTGAGCGGCGATGAAATAAGCCGTAGCAAGAATGGGAACAACAATACTTATTGCCAGGACAATGAAATTTCCTGGATAGACTGGAAAAAAGCGGATACCAGCTTGTTGGAGTTTACCCGGCAACTGATTCACTTTCGCCGCAACCATCCCGTGTTCTGCCGCCGCCGCTGGTTCAGGGGACACCTCATAAAAGAAATGAACCTGAAAGACATTGAGTGGTTCCTGCCCGATGGAAAAGAACTGAAGGATGACAACTATACCTCAGATGTGGCGCGTTTGCTGGGAATTTACTTAAACGGGGCCGATCTGGATATGACAACTCCCATGGGCGAGAAGATCACCGATGATAATTTTTACATCATCTTTAATTGTACGGCCGAACCGGTTGAATTTAAGTTGCCGCCGGCCAATTATGCGGAATGCTGGAAGGAAGTGATCAACACGGTGCACGATACCGTAAACGGCGAAGGCGTAATGCACAACGCCGGTGATACGGTT
>CBIMFG010000104.1:0-8626 GCA_966243125.1 uncultured Niastella sp. | reverse complement strand
TTTATAGCCGGTCACAGCCGTGTCATAAGCAACCCCCTTTACCTCAATACCGGGTATCCACCGAACGCTGTAATTGCCGTTCTCATTGACGTATGGTTCTGTATGTCCGCCTAATTTTACCCGAAAGGTCAGTTCGGGCCGTTCTATTTCCCAGGGGTTACCATTCCTGAGCCATTTGTCGGTTATTTCGCTGTGCCAGCCATTTACAATTTGTTGCTCAAACAAACCAAATTCATATCTTATACCGTAGCCTATTGCAGACACCTTCAACGTGGTTAATGAGTCCAGAAAACAGGCGGCTAATCTGCCAAGGCCGCCATTGCCGAGGCCCGGTTCTTCTTCAATATCTATCAGCTTCCTGAGGTTTACACCCAGGCTTTGCGTTGCCTGGTCAAATTCTGCATAGGCGCCCAGGTTAATGAGTGCATTTCCTAAATGCGGGCCCATTAAAAATTCAGCGGAAAGGTACCCCACTATCTTATCTTTTTTCTCCCGCAGGTTGTGCAGCGTCTCTATCCAGTTGTTCATCAGCAGGCACCTAACGGTAAACGACACCGCCATATACCAGTCGTGAAGGGTGGCAAGGTTTTTTGTTTTGCCTTGCACATAATAAAGGCTTTCAAGAATATCTCTTTCCAGAATTGAGGGCTGAATACTAAGCCTTGGGTGCTCCTTGTCAAAAATGGGGATGTTGGTTTGTGCTCCTGACGTTTGCGATTCAGTAAACATACATTGAGATTTAGAAGTGTTGGTTAAATAGCGTTTTACAAAAGTCGCGATCCTTATGATTACGCTGGCCATGTAACGGTTAAATCATGTTTTTGCCGGGTTTAATTTGGAATTTTAATAAATGGTACTGAACTCAAAAATTCCGCAAGGACCTTTACATAGTAAATGGACCAGCTACAAGGATCATTGTAAACTGGTGAACCCGGCCAATAAGCGCAGGATGGAGATCATTGTTGTAGGCGCCGGCCTGGCGGGCGCCTCAGCTGCTGCGTCATTAGGCGAATTGGGGTACAAGGTAAAAGCGTTTTGTTTTCAGGATTCGCCCCGCCGTGCGCATTCAATAGCAGCGCAGGGCGGTATTAATGCGGCAAAAAATTATCAGAATGATGGCGATAGCGTGCACCGGATGTTTTATGATACCATAAAAGGGGGCGACTATCGCTCCAGGGAAGCAAATGTATACCGGCTGGCAGAAGTAAGTGGTAATGTCATTGACCAATGTGTGGCACAGGGTGTGCCGTTTGCGAGAGAATACGGTGGTTTGTTAAGTAACCGCTCATTTGGCGGTACCCAGGTGCAAAGAACTTTTTATGCCGCAGGTCAAACCGGTCAGCAATTGCTCATTGGCGCTTACCAGGCCCTGGAACGGCAGGTGGCATTGGGCAATGTTCGCCTGTATGCCCGTCACGAAATGCTCGATCTTGTAAATATAGAAGGTAAATGCCGGGGTATCATTGTGCGCGATCTGATAACCGGAGCATTAGAGCGGCATTCAGCCCATGCCGTATTGCTGTGTACCGGCGGTTACAGCGGCGTTTTTTTTTCTTTCAACCAATGCATTGGGCTGTAATGTAACGGCCATCTGGAAAGCACACAAAAAAGGAGCCTTCTTTGGTAACCCCTGCTTCACACAAATTCACCCAACCTGCATTCCGGTTTCAGGCGATCACCAAAGTAAATTAACAATGATGTCTGAATCGCTGCGAAACGATGGCCGCATTTGGGTTCCTAAAAAACCAGGCGATGCAAGAAGAGCCAATGACATTCCCGAAGAGGAGCGCGATTACTATCTGGAAAGAAGATATCCGGCGTTTGGCAATCTGGTACCCAGAGATGTGGCATCGCGGGCAGCCAAGGAAAGATGTGATGCCGGGTATGGCGTAGGCTCCTCAAAACAAGCTGTATATCTGGATTACGCCGATGCCATCAAACGTTATGGCACAATCGAATGCAACAAAATGAGAATTAAAAACCCAACAGCAAACAATATCCGTAAGCTTGGAATAGCCGTAGTGAAAGAAAAGTATGGTAACCTGTTTGATATGTATAAAGGCATTACCGGTGAAGACCCTTATGAAGTGCCTATGCGAATTTATCCCGCAGTGCACTACACCATGGGCGGGTTGTGGGTTGACTATGAGTTGATGACCACCGTAAAAGGATTGTATGTATTGGGTGAGGCAAATTTTTCCGACAATGGCGCCAATCGCCTTGGTGCAAACGCCCTGTTACAGGCATTGGCTGATGGCTATTTTATAATACCTTATACCATTGGTAATTACCTGGCCAATGAAATCGGCAACCCTGCTCCGCCGGTGGATCATCCCGCATTTGAGGAAGCCGAAAAAAATATCTCAAATCACATTAACCGGTTAATGAACATCAACGGTACCAGGTCTGTAACCGATTTTCACAGGCAGCTGGGCAAAATCATGTGGAACAAATGCGGCATGCTGCGCAATGCGCAGGGCCTGCAGCAAGCTATTCAGGAAGTAAAACAATTGAAGGAGGAATTTTGGATGCACCTCAAAATTCCCGGGGCCATTCATGAATTAAACCCTGAGTTGGAGAAAGCGCTTCGCCTCGCCGATTTTATGGAGCTGGCAGAACTGATCTGCGTTGATGCCTTGCATAGAAATGAAAGTGCGGGTGGGCATTTCAGAGAAGAATTTCAAACGCAGGATGGTGAAGCAGTAAGAAATGACTCCCATTACATGTATGTGGGCGTATGGGAATACAAGGGCGATCATGAATGGGAACTGCATAAAGAGCATCTGAAATATGAAGAAGTGAAGGCCACTCAAAGAAGTTATCAGTAGCGCTTTAACTGTAAAGCCCCTTCCGTTTAACTGTGAATAGGTGAAAAGTAATTGATAACAAGCAAGGCCTGAGTAACTTTATAACAATGAGAAAACCATATTGCCATGAAGAAATTACTTACAGCTGCACTACCACTACTGCTTTTACAACAACAACTACCGGCACAGCAAACCCGCACTGAAAAAGACCTGCTGGGTGAAAAGCAAATAGATGCCAACGCATATTACGGCGTTCAAACGGCACGGGCGTTGGAAAACTTTTCCATCAGCGGTGTTCGCACTTCTTTTTATCCGGATTATGTAAAAGCATTTGCCATAGTGAAGCTGGCCGCGGCCAGGGCCAATACCCAGGTAGGCAGAATGAAACCCGAAAAACTGGCCGCCATTGAAAAAGCCTGTCAGGCCGTGATGGATGGCAAATACCTCGATCAGTTCATGGTTGATATGTATCAGGGCGGCGCCGGCACCTCGGCCAATATGAACGTGAACGAAGTACTGGCCAACGTTGCGCTGGAATTAAGCGGCAAACAAAAAGGCGATTACCACGCCATTGAACCCCACGACGACCTTAACATGGGGCAGAGTACCAACGACAGTTACCCAACAGCCATTAAGGTTGCGCTGTTGCTGCACAACGATAAATTGCTGAAAGAAGCAGATGCGCTGGCAAAAGCATTCCACAAAAAAGGCGATGAATTTAAGGGCCTGGTAAAAATGGGGCGTACTGAAGGGCAGGACGCCGTACCCATGACCCTGGGCCAGGAGTTTCATGCGTTTGGCAACCAGCTGGATGCCGAGGTTGCCACGCTTCGCAAAACAGAAACCTTTTTATGTGAACAGAATATGGGCGCTACTGCCATTGGTACCGGTATTACCGCCACACCGGGCTATGCCGACAAATGCGCCGCAGAGCTGGCTAAAATAACCGGTAAACCCATTGTGAAAAGCGCCGACCTGATAGCCGCCACCAGCAGCCAGCAGGCGTTTGTGATCTATTCTTCTGCTTTGAAAAGTTTTGCCATTGCCCTGTCGAAGATCGCCAGCGATCTTATTTTTCTGGCTTCAGGCCCCCGCGCCGGTATTTTTGAAATAAACCTGCCCGCCCTGCAACCCGGTTCAAGCATTATGCCCGGCAAGGTAAACCCTGTTATGCCCGAAGTAATGAATGAGATCTGTTTTAAGGTCATTGGCAACGATGTAACGGTTTCGCTGGCTGCGCACTCAGGATTGCTGCAATTAAACGCCTACGAGCCTGTAGAAGCCGCTGCCATTATGGAATCGCAGGGCCTGCTGTTTAAATCATTGCCCCTGTTCAGAAAGAATTGTATAGATGGGGTAACTGCCAATAAGAACATTCTGAATAAATACATTACCCAAAGCGTGGGCATAGTAACCGCGTTGAACCCCGTGCTGGGTTATGATAAAACCACCGAGCTGGCCAAGGAAGCCTTACAATCGGGTAAAGGCATATTGGAGTTGATTCGCGAAAAGAAATTATTGACTGAAGACCAGATAAAGAAGTTACTTGATCCGGTGGCATTAACGGGGGAACAGTAGGCAAAGAATACAGCTTCAAGCTATAAGCTGCAAGCTGCAAGCAATACACCCCTGCGCGGCAACCGCGTCGAAGAACTTAGAATACAAAACTTAGAACACAAAACCCTGAACCTGGAACTTGAAACCTGAAAAAAATCTATTAACCAAAATACAATTGACAATGAAAATCCTACATACAACCATACTGTTTGTATTGGTAAGCCTGGGCGGCTTTGCCCAGAAAAAGAACGTGGTAATACTGGCAACCGGCGGCACCATAGCAGGCGCAGCCAGCAGCGGTGTACAATCGGGCTACTCATCGGGCCAGGTAACCATTGATGCCATGGTGAATGCCGTGCCCGACATCACCAAACTGGCTACTATAAAAGGCGAGCAGATCTCCAATGTAGGCTCGCAGGACATGTCGTTCGAGATCATGCTGAAGCTGGCAAAAAGAATTGCAGAGCTCACCCAGCAGGGTGGGTTGGATGGTATTGTAATAACCCATGGTACCGATACCATGGAAGAAACCGCTTATTTCTTAAACCTGGTTTGCAAAACAGACCTGCCCATTGTGCTGGTAGGTTCCATGCGGCCATCTACCGCCGTTAGTGCCGATGGCCCATTGAATTTGTACAACGCAGTGGCTGTAGCCGCAGACCCCAACGCCAAAAAACACGGTGTAATGCTGGTCATGAACGATTGGATCCATTCGGCCCAAAGCCTTACCAAAGTAAGCACTACCGCTGTGCAAACATTTATGTCGCCATTGAATGGACTTATCGGCATCAGCAATTATGGCGTGAATGAATTTTATCGCTTTCCTGTAAACAAATATGGCAGCGCCAGCGAATTCACTGTAGATAATGTTACCAAACTGCCCCGCGTGGATATTATTTATGCCGATGTGGATATGCCTGCCGATCTAATAGATGCGTCCGTTGAAAAAGGCGCAAAAGGTATTGTAATTGCCGGCGTGGGCAACGGCAATATGAATAAAGCTGGTTTGGAAGCCTGCCAGCGTGCTGTTAAAAAAGGCGTTGTAGTGGTACGCAGCAGCCGCGTGGTTACCGGTAATGTGGGCCGCAATGTTGAGGTGAACGACGATCAAATGGGTTTTGTAGCTTCTTACGATCACAATCCGCAAAAATCAAGGATCCTGCTTTCGGTAGCATTGATGAAGCCAAGAAGCAATGCCGAAATGCAAAAGATATTTTATGAGTATTAAGATGGGAAGCGCAACCGGGAGGGTGCTTATAGATTTGCTTGCATGCATCCTCCCACTATTTTGCTGGTCGCAGGACACCACAAAATTGCTTCCTAACGGTACCGATGGTCTCACGTTTAATACAGCAGATACCGGGAAAAACATGAAGCCCAATGACTTTGATGGGCCCAAAGCTACCTTTAAAATTGGCCTTGGCTATATTCACGATTTTGTAACCTACAGCGAAAGCGACGAGTTTAAACAACAAATGGACTCCCTCCATTACAACCTGAAGCCTGATTTTAAGTTAAGAGACTTTAGAATATTGGGCAGTGGCGTGTTGAAAACCAGGCGATACATAGCATTCAAGTTTGCGTATATGTGGGATGGCGATAACGAACAATGGTTGGTACGTGAGTCAGGTTTAACCATTGGTGTACCGGAACTGGCCGGGCATATTTTTATAGGGCGAACAAAAGAAGGCTACTCCCTGGTGAAGGTAATGAACGGCCACAGCCCCTGGACCGCAGAACGCCAGATGGCCATTGATGTAATTCCCATACTGGCAGATGGCATCAAATACTTTGGTTATCTCTCCAAACCAAGAGTATTCTGGAACCTGGGCGCTTATAACGATATTCTTTCAAAAGGACAAGGCTTCAGCACCTATGCCTGGCAATACGATGCCCGGGTTGGCTGGTTACCGCTTTACAATAAAAAAACAAATGAAGTAGTACATGTAGGTGTTAACCTGCGTTATGGCAAACCAGTTGATAATAAGATAACCCTGAAGTCAAGACCTGAATCGAACCCCACCCCGCAAATAATAAACACCGGTGCATTTACTGCCGGGCATAGCAGCCACATTGGCGCCGAAGCATATTACAGCAACAAGGGATTTTTGATAGGCTCTGAAGTAATGATGCATAATTTTTATGGCGATAAGGGCGACAACCACCGGTTCTATGGCGGCAACATTGTAGTTACCTGGTTGTTTACCGGCGCTGTTCGTCCTTATACAACTAATGGGAATGTATTTGGTTTTGTACCTTTTAAACGTTCCATCTTTAAAGGCGGCTGGGGCGAGTGGGAAGGGGTTGTACACTTCTCTATGCTGGATTTAAACGACAGATCAATTGCCGGTGGTAAGTTCTGGCGCATTACACCCATGATCAACTGGTATGCGTCAAAAGTTATCAGAATGGAGTTTGTATATGGATATGGGGTGCTTGATAGATTTCAAATAAAGGGACCCGTACAGTTTTTTCAAAGCCGGTTACAATTTACCATTATGTAATTTGACAAATGATAAGCCTGCACAAAAAAAAAATAGGTTGCCCAAACTTAACAATTTGGCCCATATAAATTAGGCGGTGTTAGCGATAGATGGTAAATTGTATTAACAAACACCAGCATACTTTTTACTTCGTATTCCCGCTAACTTATTTTTCGTAATCCCACTCGAAAGCTTAGTTCTCTGTTACATGCACAAATAGCGTAACCAATCACATTAAATCTTACAAGTATGCGACACCAAAACCTAACCTTCGCACCAGAGACTGAAAAAAGGAACTTGTCGAGCTTCAATGCTCATGTATTGAGTCCGGAGAAGGTCAGTGACATTTCCGAGCGGCTAATGAATTTTATGAATTCCCAAAAGCCGTATTTGCGTTTCAGGTATACCATAAAAAGCCTGGCAGAGGATATCCAGGTTCAGGCATACCTGCTGTCTGCTTATTTAAATCAGGAAAAACGCTTGCGTTTTACTGATTATTTGAACCAGTTCCGGATCGAGTATTGTGAAAACCTGATTAAGGAAGGACTGGCAAATGATCTGAACATGAAAGGCCTTGCATTGATTTGCGGTTTTCAAAACCGGAATACTTTAACCAGTGCTTTCAAGAAATTTACAGGGCTAACCCCTTCCCGGTACACCAAAAGTGTACGTTTGGGAATAAAGCCTTAACGGGCTGTCAATTCTGTGCTATCAGTATGGGTGAAAGAGGGGTGACCTGTTTGGCCACCTCTCTTGTTTTTTTATTTCCTCCAACAAACATCTGCCGAACTTAATTTTCCTGATTATGCTTGTTCAGGTATTCCTGCAACAGGCGCAGGGCAACGCGTAGCTGGCGCTCAACAGTAGGCACAGTGCGATTCAGCAGGGTAGCCGTGGTTTTAATAGGGTTGGCTTTTTGAATAGTAAGCACATACACGTCGCGATATTTGTCGGGCATTTTATCTAAACAACAGCCTATCTGCCGTTGCAGGTCAATCATATCCATCCAATACTCGGCCTCATTGCCAACAGAAATAATGCTGTATTTTTTTCCAGCTACGGCTATATGCTTTTTGTATACCGACTCATTACGCAGGTGATTGATGATCTTGTTCCGCAATGACCGGTACAAATAAGATGACAGTGATACATTAACTGTTAACTGTTCTCTTTTTACATGCAACGTTACAAACAACTCCTGCACCACTTCCTTACAGGTTTGCCCGTCGTTGATGTATTGTCTCGCAAATCTCAATAACAAGTCCCAGTACTTTTTATACAACACGTTAAAAATTGCCTCGTCATTGAAATTATGTATGATCATGGTACGAAAGTAAAAATTATGTTCACGGCCGCCTACGCACAAGTCTACAACGATGATCGGTTTTATAAATCTGTGCCGGTTCATTGGTTCTTTATGCACTTTTTTGGATTTCTGACGTGTCATAAAATAAAAAATAAACACCAAAAAAAACATTATGACAACGAGTGTACGCTACCTGCTTATCGCGTGTCTGTTGCCACTGCTTTGGAGCTGTTATCCAAAGGGGGCAGAGTATACAGACGAACTGGACCTCGTATATACGAACTATGCCAGCGATTTCGACTTTACTGCATTGAAGACCTATTCAATTCCCGACAGTGTTGTAAAGATAACCGGCGACGTTATTTCCGATCCGGACGGTGATGGCAAACCGAGTTTCCTGACAGCCTCATCGGCCAAAGTGATCATTGACCAGGTAAAATTAAACATGAGCAAATATGGATGGACGCTGGTTG
>CBIMFG010000103.1:0-8713 GCA_966243125.1 uncultured Niastella sp. | reverse complement strand
ATTGTTGGTAAAGATCTTTTTAATATTAAAGCCACCGCTACCGGTTTTATATTCCGGTAATGCCAGATCGTCGATATAAGCCCATTCCAGGTCATATTCATCGGCTGCGCGTTGCGTTTGCCAGTGTACGTTCAACTCGCCTTTTGTAGCTACCGTTGTATCAACTGTAGTTATACTTTGAACCGAATTGTCGGTACAGGTAAAGTTGTACTCCCGGGTAACGAGTATTTCGTTGGTAAGCATCAGCGCATCCCTGAATTCGCTTAAGGTGCCGTTGAGCGCCTGAATACCGGTGATCTCCACTTCAGCTTGATACCAACCCTGGTTTACATACACCTGTTTACCGGCATAGGTGGTAAATTTCGAATACTCAATAGTGAGCGTTTGCTCGTCAGAAACTTCGGGCACAGGCGTACCATTATCGTCCCTGATATAATGTACTACAAACTTTAATTGTACCGTAAATTCATCGGGTATTACATTCCGGTACGATTCATCAAGCTGAAAGGTGATGAGGTTCCTTACAAAAAAGGTTGTTTGCGATGGCTTCAGCTGCGGATCAAAATAAACCGTATCCTTAACCATACTGGTTGAATCGGCCGCCAGCTGATTACCGTGAAGTGCCGCTGCTGCATACCGTTCATCAATGGCCATTACATTGCTGTAACTTACAAGCAATAAACAAAAAAATAAAAACCGGTAAATAGTGCGTTTCATGGAATTCAGTTTATTGATTTAGCAGGTTTTTAATTGTATAACTGGTGTAGGGCGCTACCATACTGCAAACCCCCTGTCGGCGCAGGAAATACCCATCGGTTGAAAATGCAATATCATTGAACTGCCCTGTTTGATAGTTGCTGAACGTCATGGTTACATCATACATGCCCGCGCCGGTGGCAGAAACTCTTGCCCCATTCAGATTAACACTATATTGAATAGTCTGTATTCGCCGTGTTGTTTTATCATAAATAATATCATAAGAGCGGTACACACAGTTGGATTTAAACCGGAACGACAACTTTCCGTAACCTGCCGTATCGGACATGGCCATTCCTGTTACATACGATGCATAAAAGGAAGGATCGAGGATCTTAACCTGGGTCACATAATTAAATACGTTCACCGGTACGGCCACAACCGCCTCATGCCGGGCATGATTGATCGTAAAACTGCATTGTTCGTTTTGAATGATTGCGGTACTATCACTGCCTTCGCGGAACAATTTTCCGCCTCCCATTTTGTATTGATACAATACCGTATGGTTTGTTGCATCTTTATAGGTGGTTATCTGCTGAACCTGAAAGCTTACATGGGGCGTATCGGAAAATTTGTTCATGAGCCGATACAATTCCTGTGAACATTTAGCCTGATCGCTTACCGGCTGGCCTGCCGCCTTTATCATACCGGTGAGCACCAGTATGATCGTCAATGAAAGCGGCAGGTTGATTTTATATCGCATAAGTTGTTTGTTTAGATTTTTTAAAACAGGTTATTACTCTTTCAACAAGGCGCTTCGGGTTTCCTTGATGGTTTTAATACCTTTCTCTGTTTCTTTTTTAACCCTGATGAGTGTGCCTTCATCGTCGTATTCATAGAAGGTGGCATAATTGTTCTCATCCAACTCGGCCATCAACCGCAGGTTCACCGGGTTATACACGAACGACTTCATATTGGCATTAAATGGCTGCACCCGGATGTCGTCAAAGAATACCGGCGTTCCCGAGGTAGCTTTCAGGTTCAAGGTCATAGAAGTGGCTCCCTGCGGAATGGTTAAAGTATCCTCTATCCGCTGCCAGCCTTCTATAATATTGCCTGTTGGGGTGAAGTTGAAATTGTTGGTACCGGTAGTATTATTAAATGCCAGACTAATGGCGGCATTGTCGTAATTGCCCGAAACACAGGGCTGGTCCTGTTTAACCCAGGCGCTTACCACTACTTTTTGTCCCTGTATGGGTGAAAAGCGTTTTTGGGTAAGATGCGTACCGGTAGGATTGCTGAATTTCACACACCAGGTAGTATCCAGGGCTATCGTTCTGTTTTTTACAGCGGCTATGTCTTCTCCTTCAGGATAGAGTTGCAATTTTGGTATTATCTCCCTGCCCTGATTTGCACTTTCCCATTGCAATTGAAACTGAAAGAAGTTATCGTTATTTTGAGCACCCCATACATCCAGATAGTATAATTCACCTGCCTGCAGCCATACCGACTTCGTTGGAAAGTACTGACTATAAGCGTGGCCAAATACCTGCACTGCAGAGCCATCTGTAAGAAGTATTTGGTTACCGTTAACAGTAATGGTTACTGTCATTACATTATCTGCCCTGGCATAAAATGTATACAATCCGGTATAACGAGGCTGAATGTAGCCCTTCCAGTTGAATTCCATATCAACAATACCACCAAGTTCCGGCTGTGGACTCGTGTAATCTACCGGCCCGGTGCCTAAGCTTCTCCAGGGCCAGTCTGGATGATTGTCTCTGTCATAAAAAGTAACGAAGGTTTTTGTTAAACCTGGTCCATCACCATTAATAGTCGTGTCTACAAGCGGTACGGAATCTTCCTTCATCGAAAACTCCGGCGCCTCTTTCACCTCATCAGGTGTGCCGATATTGAAGGTGGCATACCCTACATCATTTCCATTTACCCGGCGGCTGTACAACCCGGTATGGCTTACGGTGTCAACCAGGTTGGCATCTTTGCCCAGGTCTATATGGCGGTTCAGCACACATTTTATACAGTCATCAGTGCTGTATCCATAATCTTCAAACCCATCAAAGGCGATCTCGCGGTTTTTAGCATTCTGTGCTACGGCCACGGGCAGTGTTTGGTTATATCCGTACTGGCCGGAATTATAGCGGTCAAGCGGATCGTGGTTCTCAATTTCATATCCTTTTTCGTTGAAGCGGGCCAGCTCACTGTTCCATACCCAGCGCGCTGTATCGGTTGAACCGTCCATCAATGCGTTGTCGTTAAACGTCCAGTAAGCAGCAAAATCTTTTATAACGCCGTCGTTACGTATATCGGTAGCAGCTGCAGGGTCTGTTTGCATTCTGTTACCATAATAGGTATACGCGCGGTCCATACGCCAGTTACCCAGCAACCCTAGCCGGTACGGGTTAACGGCGGTATCATTTATGTTTGGCCTGCACACGAAAGTATCAACCTGCGAAAGGTCACAATAATAAGCACCACCCGGTGATTGGTCATCGGCACCAAAAGGTGGTTGCGCCAGGTAATAAGGCTGCGAACCATTTGCGCAGGGAGGATAATATTGAAGATCTATTGCCGGCAAACACGGGCTTGATGGAGGTAGTGCTGCCGCTATGTGGGCGAAGTTTTCCGTTTCCGTTCCGGTTCCACATTGTTCAGGCGTATTGATGCTGTTATAAGACATTCTGCTCAAGACGAAACCTCCTCCCGGATCATCTAACCGGATACGGATAACAGGTGAATTGGTGTCTGCATACCGGTCATGTAACATATTCCGCGCCATTGAAGTAATATAGAATGTATCATTTTTTACTACCCCCTCACCAGAAGGCGTTGCAGGTATCATTACCCTGGTATCTACATCAACCGGGTCTGGGTTACCCCAGTAAAAACCCATGTCCCAGTCCCGCTTGCTTTGGTCTGGTTCATTGGCAAGAACATCCTTCACCCAGCCGGAGTTCAGCCGTTCAATCCAACTCTTATTCGTGGTAGCTCTGGTGTTTACATGGGGCCGGTTTACGCATCCGTATAATCGAAGGGATGCAGCAGTAATCAGGGATCCCTGCGGGATCTGGTCCATATTAAATCTTAAAAAACTTTTAACCTCTCTATCCCAGGAGCCTCTGCCATCATCATACGCACTGGCCTCAAAAACATGAATACTGTCTGCAGGCACAATGTTGGCGCCTCCACCGCCGTTATAGTTTTGAAGCGCATAATAATCGTCAGCGATAAGGGTTGTATCCCGTAACTCCATCCTGTGCGTTGCAATAATGGTGGTATCTTTTCCAAAAATGGTGCTGTCAACCGCCCACATATCTTTAAAGCGCCCCGCATTGGCCGCAACAACATGTGTGGCCGTATCAAATACAAACCGCGGTATTCCACTGTCTGTTCTTATCGGTGTTTGCAGCGAAGTAATACTGCCCACCGCTGTACCGGCCAGGTTGCGTTTTCCTGAACGAATAATGCGGACAAATTTGGTATCACCCGAGTACGGGATTCCCCACTCATCAATAAAATAAATGCCGTTCTGATGCTGTTTTCCCCGGGAGGCATCTATGGCCCAGATCTTTTTATAGGTGAGTTTGTTTGTAAACTTATAATAATTATCATCGCAATAATCAACAGCTGCATCAGGCGTCCGTTCATCATAGCCAGCCACCAGCAATTCATCCCCGCTCTTAAAATACCGCTCTGCCGGCAAACGCTTAAGGAAGCCTGTCTTCATAATGCCTTTTCTGAATCTAACACCATTCAGAATGGTGCCGATATTTGTATAAGCAGCCCCCATTCCATCATAAGCCCAGTGCGCAGGATAGCTGAAATTATACAACGGATCGTCAAATTCATTGTTGGTCTGTGACAGCAATACATCGCCCGTTTCACCATCGTACACCAGGTTGCGGGTGGTTACCTTACTGCCCTTTTCAATATGGATCACACTATCAAGAATGCCATACCGGTTCACGATCTTCAATACCGAAACGGCACGGTACCGGTTGGTTTCTCCATTGAACAGCGGAATAACGGTAATGATGGGTATCTGTATAAGGCCCCAGCCAATAAGATCGAGGTTTCCTTCTATATTGGCACTGCTGGTGGTAGAGGTTTGCTCGCGCACATCTACCATCACTTCCACATCTTTTCCTATTACGCCGTTCATATCAATTTTACCATTGGCAGAATCTGCTATTGGCACTGTGTTCGATAATTTGGGCTGCCCCGCATTGTCATTCTCTAACCGGTAATAATTATACGTATAACTGATAGGATTGTCAGGATCATTCTGCGCAAACGTTGACTGCGATTTCGGTTTCCCGTTCATGTCGTTCAATTCTATCTTAAAGCCCTGGCTGAGGGTAACATAGTTACGCACATCAAAGTTGAACGGATTGCCGGAAGGCGTTTTATAAGGCTTTTTACTATCATTGTCGATAGGCGTATATTCTACAAGTGTCGGGAAATCTTTTGTTGTATAGAATTCGGTTTCATCGAAACCATTGGCAGATTTTTTATCTCTGTGAATGGTTTGCACGCGAACCTTGCTATAACCAACCGAAGGACCGGGGAAGAAGGTTTCTGCAAACGGTTCTTCGGTATACATATAGTTGGCAGGCGCCATGGCCCCCACCTTTTCTGAATATACTTTAGCGGGTACATGAAAAGGGTTTTCATCGCCGCCGATCATGGGTTCGTAGGAAGCCACGCCGCTGCTGATGCCCGTTTCCACTCCATTAATCATAACCGTATCTGTATAGGTATACGTTTGTCCGTACACGGCTGAGTCCTGTTGTTTACCGGTTTTCGCGGTCATGTTATTCCAGTTATCGAAGATCTCAGTCTTCTTCACCCGCAGGCCGCCGCCGAACTTTCTATAGATGGGATTATCCAGTCTTACAAACGACTTATCCAATTCAACATTATTACACTTATCAGTTTTCCGCACCTTGCCATCAAAGTCCGACTCTTTTAAAAGCCCTATTACAGCGCTCGACACATTGATGATCATATTTATAGCGGTGCGAAAATCTATTTTATCGCCCGGCTCACTAAAAGGATATGCTTTTGATGGCAGGTTCAGGCGCATGAACTGGATAGCAGCTGTGGCAAATGGACTTTTACCACTGCTGATAGATTTTACTTTTATCCAAATGGTTTGATGATTGGCTGTTACGCCATAATCTTCAATATCGGCGTAAACAGGCACCAGCTCATAGCCACGGCCCCAATTATCGCCCGGCATATCCACGGCCATTTTCAAATACAACTGCGTAACGCCATCCAGGTATTTGCGGGTAATATCCGCTTTATCATTTACAGCCTGCGATACATTAATAAACACATAGTGATAATCGCCACCGCTTTGGTACAGCTTTGACTTTGGCGTGGCAGTTTCCGATTCACCAAAACCTTTTATCGAAAAGAACTGCATGGCCCGTTTGTTCTGTACATACGCATAATCGTCAGACTCATAAGTTACTTTCAGTGTACCACCCGATGGTAATTTTATCTGATCTAAGGTCCAGGGCGCCGCCGTATTATTTGCCTGGGTTTCTGTCCAGTTATTGGTGCCTGGTTGCAGCGTATATGGATAATCGGCATTCGACAACACCTGGCCGGGGTTACCGGGATTGGCGGAGCCATCTTTGTAATTTCCCCAACGGTCAACCGACTTCAGCGTGAAGTCAGGATTTGGTCCGCCGCCATAGGTAAACACGTATGGATTGCGCTTGCCTTTGAAATTATTATTATAGCTGAACCAAACCTTTTTAAGGGTGAGTTTTCCTGAATCGGTAACTGAGCCCGGATTTTTCTTACACAACTCGTAGCTGTATTCAAAATGCACCGTCTTTATGGGGCGGGCATTGGCGCCGTTCTTTTTAAAGTCGGCCTTTGTATACAGGTTTATCTCTTTTAATTTATACAATGTTTGTGAGCCCTGTCCGCCGTTTTCGCCAGCTACACCATACCCGTCCTTTCTGTCTGCATCCAGCACAAAGGTGGCCATCATGGTTTTGGATTCTACCGAATTCAAATACCACACTTCGCGTTCACCATAGGTATAGCTGCCTTTTTCATCGCGGCTATCGGTTTTCAACCCTTCATTATAAGAAGCCTTGTTTTGTTGAAAAGGCGCCCGCCATTGATAAGGAGCATCGAGGCTATACACCTGGCTGTAGTTGAATTTCACCGCATCCCCCAAATCATCTTCAGTAATTCCATCATTCGTTAAATCAACATAATCGGCCGACAAAATACCCGATAACAAAAATGAGTGTGTAAAGGCGGGCATTACCTCTTTGTTTACATAGCCATCTTTGCCTTTAGGATTACCTTCCTTATTTTCCAGACCGGGTGTATAACCAACCAGGCCGGTTGAATTATCACCAGCATCGGTTGCCATGGTTACATCTACCTGTGTTCTGTTATATACCGGAATACCATACACGTACCGGCGGCCATCGTCATTCAGCACCGAGATCTCAGATACATGGTGCTCCAACCGAAAGCCGGGATCATAACGATCAATTGGCGTATACCCTGCACAACTGGAAGAAGGAAAACTATTGATGCCATAATTCTTTATCTTTTTATCGAGCCCCACATTTGACGCTTCCAATGCACTGAGGTAAGTGATCACCTGCCCGCGTTTATCCCTTTGTTTCCGTACTGTATTGGCATCAAAACTGATCTTACTGGTTGCCCGGCCATTTTTAAACAAAGACAATTGAGAGGTAGCGGTTACTACCTTGTTGCCGCTGCTGGCCGCAAGATCAATCCGCATCAGGTTATCGCCGCCCAGCGCCTGCTGGTATACTTTATCAACCGCGGTTTTTTCGCCCGGGTTTTTAAAATAAACACTTTCAAAAGTGGTATCGGCCGATCTGAACGGAATAACCCCTACCAGCTGGTTATCACTCAGCCAGGCATTGTTCTTTGTAACAGCATTTATCTTTTGAACATCAGCACCCGCTTTAAACGTAGCGCCAAAGCCGAGATCGGTGCTCAGATTTGTGTTTGTACTGGTGGTTTCCATTTTGTGATCGTACATATAACCAATATCGCTGCGATAAGCCCTGAACATGCCACCTGTACCTTCACCACTTATCGACCAGGTATCATACGTATAAACAGGAACAGCTATATTCGGTGAGTTATCTGTCCAGTACGCATCCTTTTCCCGGTTGAAATCGAGCAACACATTCGGGTTGTTATTGGCCTTTTCATAAAACATATAGCCATATGCCGGCAATTGCGCTGTCGCCTGCAACACTTTCTGCTCAGACACATACCCCTGTAAACTTCCATTTGCAAAAAAACCTTCTCCCTGCAAACCACCTTTAAACCTGAATGACCATCCGGTAGAACTATAAGGGATGGAGATAGTAGGCGTATAGGATGGTTTTGAGAATGAAATGGTGGAACCAAATTTGGCGCCCGCCCCAACGCCGAAATCATGTTTGTAGGCATTTTTAGCTGAAGTTGTTTGCGCCCGCATTTGACCAGTCATCTGCAAGTTCTGGATGCCGGTACGGGTATTATAATTGGTACCGATGCTAATGCCCCCTTGCAGCACGGTTTCTTTGGAGCCCAGTTGAAAACCCATAGAGGGACTGATATCCGTTCCATTCTGGGTATTGTTGGTCATTGATAACCCGGCCGACAAACTACCATAGGCACCTACACCTATACCTACGCTTATATTCCTCGCAGTTTGAAGCCCCCACCCTTTATAGGTATTATGGAAAACACTCACTGAAAGATCCCCCCCAATATTCAACGGGCCGCCAAACACCTCTACCCCGGTGCCAACCACGCCGCCTATCGTTGTGTTGGGTTTTATGTAAACGGTTTTTTCTATTTTTTCATCGCCCTGGAAATCATCAGGCAAGCCACGCATGTTGCGCGAGATCACACCCGGGTTGATGTTCCAGCCCAACCCTACCCAACTGGCTTCCTGGTCCATGGTGATGCCACTGGAATAATGCAGGTTCACGGG
>CBIMFG010000102.1:0-8724 GCA_966243125.1 uncultured Niastella sp. | reverse complement strand
CGGATTTTACCTCGCCTACCTTGGCATTCAACGTAAGGTTCAAATTTTATGGAACCGCAAACGGTTCGCTGGCAGCAGGCGTGGCAGTAGTAACTGCTGTGTCTTTTGCTGCAGGAGCAGGTGTGGTAGTAGTTGCGCTGGTGGTGCCCATTAACTTATTGAGGTCCACTTTATCGGCAGATACATTCAGCACACCGGCCAGTGTTTCATCTTTTAACGCATAGCCAATCAAATTATCGAAGGTACCATTGGCGTTAAAATTGGTTCCCTGAAAATTACCGGTTACATCGTTCACCGTAACATTCTTTGGGTTGAAAGTGAGTTGCGTATTTTTCAGATTAACACCATCGGGGTAATCTTTCGACTTATAGCTAACGTTAGTAACCTGTATGGTGCCGGCGGTTTGAAGGGCATCGTACTGACTTTTATCGATAGCTGATTTTTTACCTTTTACCGATACATTGGCATTCAGGTTACCAGCGAGTGAAGTGCCTGGTTCAAATTTATAGAACTGCGCTACGTTGCCCAGGTTAAAACTGCCTTTGGCGGTTCCGTCAAAATAAGGATCTGAGGCCAGTGTTTTCAACAACAGGTTCAGGTCAACGATATCTTTACCTATTTCAATGTGTGCTGCAGGAATGTTGATCACTGCATGGTCGGCCAATGCATCGGGGCTTTCAAAGTTTATTCGGGCACTGGTATTTTGAATAGGTGCCGGAAAGTCATTGGATGAATAATACAGGTTTTTGATGTCCACATACCCTTTGGCAGTGAAATCGCCGGGTTGTTGCTTTTGTACAACCGCCAGGCTGCCTTTTGCCTGTACATCGGCGTCGAGGTTACCGGCGAGTTTGGTGCCGGGCAATTTTACGAATTGGGTAATGGTTGCCAGATCGAGCTTGCCTTTGGCGCTCGCATCAATGTACTGGGTGGTCATGGGCTTTTGAAACTGCACGTGAAAGTCGAAAGGATCATTGCCAAATTCAATGTGGCCTTTGAGAATGTTCAACGCCAGGTTATCGGTTGCGCCATCGGGATTATCCACCGTCATCTGCAGGTTAATGTGTTGTACCGGTTTGGGCAAATCAGGATACTGGAAGAACCCATCCTGTATTTCCAGCGCAATATTGTAGGCAGGCATTTGGGTACTGCTATAGGTACCTTTTATAAAACCTTTGAAGAAGGTTTTGCCGCTTGTTTTAATTTTTTCGAAATCGGTGGCATATACAGCCGGGATCAGCGACAGAATGCTTTTAAACTCGGTTGAGGGCGCTTTAAAAGCGATGTCCATATTGTAGGTGCTGTCATTCACCAGCTGAAAAGAACCCTCTGTTGCGAGCTTTAGATCGTTCAGGGCTATTTCATCTGTCTTCCAGGAGTATTTGCTGTTTTTGGTATCTACCACAATATCCAGGTCAATGCCGGTTTTGGTATTGTTAAGGTAGGGAATGCCGCCATATACAAAGGTGATGGCATCGGCATTGGTATTTGTTTTCAGCGTAAACAGGTCAGCTGTAAAATCTCCGCTGCCTTCGTGCGTTAAATTCACCAGCTCGGTGCTCATGCCCATTTGCGCATCGTTGTAACTTACGTACGCGTTTTTGATGGCATAATGCTGCAGGTTCATTTGAAAAGGCGAGGAAGCTGTATCGGCATTAGGGGCGGCAGTGGCCGTATCGGGCTTGGCTATATCATAGTTAGCCTTGCCTTCTTTGGTTACAATAACATGAATACGCGGTTCATCGATATTAACCGAATAAATTTTCATATTCTTGCCGCCGATTACGCTGAAAAGGTTTACCGCAACATCAATTTCTTTAGCGCTGATGAGGGTATCTTTGGCGAATACATCGGTGCCTATTACCTGTAGTTCTTCCAGCGCTACAGAAACACGGGGAAAATGACGGAAGAAGGAGAGGCTGAGGTCTTTAAAATCAACCCGGGCATTGATGTTCTTGTTGATCTGTTCTTTGGCAATAGCAATGATCTTGCCTTTGAAAATGAAAGGGGCCACAAACAGGATCACCAATAGAACGCCAAGGGATATTCCGGTGATCTTCAGGATTTTTTTGAGCATAGGTAATTGGTTTACATTCAATCAAGTAGTGTGAAGGTAATGGAAAAAGAAGCAAGAAACAAGGCACAAAACCAAAGGCACAAGTAAAAATCAGCTATAAAATCAGGTTACAGATTGCATGTTCCAGGGAAAATTCTGTTATCTGATGCCCTGGTAACCAGTAGCTGCTAACGGTTTTAAAACCCTGAAATCCTGAAACATGAAACGTGTAACAAAATAAAAAATATGACGCCCGAAAGACGTGCCCGCCTGCTGGCTGTATTAAATAAGCGGCAAAGTGATTTAACGGTAGTGCTGGAGAATGTTTTTGATCCGCATAATATTTCAGCTGTACTGCGTACCTGTGATGCTGTAGGGGTTCAGGAAGTGTATGTACTGAACACTAAAATTCCCCGCCATAAAAAATTTGGCGCCCGTAGCAGCAGCAGCGCCGCCAAATGGCTGAGTGTGTACCAGTTTACCGAAGCGGAAGCTTGTTTTACAGCACTGCGCCAGAAGTATGACAAGATCTTAACCACCCATTTGAGCAGTGATGCTGCCAATTTGTACGATATTGATTTTACGGGGCCTATTGCCCTGGTGTTTGGGAACGAACATGCGGGGGTAAGCGATGAGATAAGGGCCATGGCCGATGGTAATTTTATTATTCCGCAGGTGGGCATTATTAAATCGCTGAACATTTCGGTTGCCTGTGCGGTTACGTTGTATGAAGCGCAACGGCAAAAGAAACTGGCCGGGCATTATGATACCTGTAGAATACCGGAGCCGCAGTTGAGTGAGTTGTTGGAGAAGTGGGGGTTTGAAGAAGAAGCCAGTTCTTAGTTCTTAGTTCTTTGTTCTGTGTTCTTAGTTCTTAGTTCTTTGTTCTTAGTTCTCAGTTTCAAGTTCCAGGTTCAGCGTTCAATAAAATGCAGTTCAATGAAAGTGTTTTTTCTTATAGCATACTTCATACTTCTTACATCGTTAGCTTTCTGTCAAACAATAAAGAAGGTAAAAGTTACCGAAGTGGAGGAGTACATTAAGAACAGCGATCATCCTATTGTGTTGAATTGCTGGGCTACCTGGTGTGCGCCCTGTGTAGCGGAAATACCGGATTTTATGGCAACGATCAAGAAGTATAGTGAGCAAAAAGTAGAACTGGTGTTAATAAGTCTGGACTTTCCTTCTTCTTATCCCAATAAGATTGCTGGTGTTATAAAGAACAGAAATTTTGAAGCCACCTTTCTTTGGTTGAATGAAACCAATGCCGATTATTTTTGTCCGAGAATAGACCCCAAGTGGGATGGCACATTGCCTTCTACGTTGTTTGTTGATCCTAAAACGGGGTATCGTAAATTTTTTGGAAGACCGATGACGGATAGACAGATAGACTTGGAAGTAGGCAGGTTGGCAGGGGTGAAGAAGTAGGTTGACCAGTTAACTGGTTGACCAGTTAACCGGTTGATCAGTTAAAACTGGGTTAACTGATCAACTGGTCAACAGATCAACTAATAATTACTTCAAACTCTTATTGATCGCTTTCGCTGAATCAAGGTGTTTTCTGAGCGTTGGTAATTTTTGAGAAGCAAATGTTTTTACTTCAGGATCAGTTCCATTATTAGCTGTTTTTTCAAATGCATCGATATCGTCCTGGTGATCATCTACCATCATCTTCATATAGGCTTTATCAAAATCGTGTCCGCTTTTCTTACTCAGGTCGTTGTAATGGTCCTGATGTTTGCCCATATCGGCAGGGAGCGTTACACTTTTTTTACCTGCAATTGATTTCAGATCATCATTGGCTGCGGAATGGTCACGTACCATCATTTCGCCAAAGGCTTTTACGCGTGGGTTGCTTGCTTTTTCCTGTGCCAGTTTACCCAGCTGTACTTCTGCCATACCACCCATGGCTGCTTCGTTCATGAAATCATGTGTTTTATCATCAACAGTTCCTTGCGCCATTTTCGATGAATCGGGCATGTTGTTTACATCACGATTGGCATCTGAATTATTTGGTGGTGCTTCATTGATACCTGTTGAATCGGTATTGGTACCATTAGTATGTGCCGGACCCTGACAGGCAAATACAGAAACCATAGCGCATACTGCAAATGAATAAAAGATTGTTTTTTTCATTCTGAACATTTTTTAGTGTTTTTATAAGTAGCGGCATAGAGTAATAGAGATGCTATATGATCAGCATTTTTTATGCCTTACCGAACAACACTTGCGTAATCGATATATTATGAGGGATATATGTTGTTGTGTGGAGTAATGTCAACAATGGAAGGGTTTAAGGTTTAAAGTTTAAGGTTTAAGGTCGTTCATGATTTTTCAAAGTTCGTGAGCCAACTCACCACTGACCACTCACTACTCACTAAATTGAAAATCCCCCTCGTTGCCGAAGGGGATTGTACAGATTTTAAAAACGGGACTTATTGGTGTTAAGAAATTCTCTTAATACTACAACCAACCGATTTTGATTGTTTAACCGATACTTCCTTCCCGCCAAGCACCTCATTCATCGCTTCTTTTAAATGATGGCGGTTTACACTGGCGGCATCAGCAGACGGGCTGTCGTCAATGGCGCCATGATATACCAGTTTTCCATTTTTATCGAACAGAAAACATTCCGGCGTACGGGAGGCTCCAAATGCATCAGCCAGCTCATTGTTCTTATCTTCAGCATAGTACCAGCTGTATGCCTGATCTTTCGCATACGCCTGCATAGCGGTCAATGATTCAGAACTTTTTCGGTTACCTTCATTAGAATTCAATAAAACCACACCAATACTTTTGCTTATTGCATACTGACAGATTTCCTTAGTACGGGGTTGATTATTGATAACCACAGGGCAGGTATTACAACTAAACATTACCAGCAAACCGTTCTCCTTCATTGCGTTTCTTAATGTCACATCCTTGCCGGAAATATCTTGTAACTTATTGTCTGCTTTCGGAATGCCTGCTCCCAAAGGCAATGGGTCTTTCATAACAAATGCAAACAAAACCATGGCAGGCAACAGCAATAAGCTGAGGGTAGTTTTTTTCATCTGACATTTATTTTTGAGTTATTAACAGGGCGGCAGGAGCTTTCATTGTAGCAGATAGCTATGACAAACAGCTATACAAAGGTTACTGAAAAATGCTGGTTTAACCTAGCTTTTTCTGGCCAGACGGCTTTAAAATTTTATTAAAAAATGGGGAATAATTGTAATGTGAGCCGCTTAACAAATGTTAAACGCGATCGCGAAAAATAAGGTCCTCATTAATATTGTGCTGTTGTTTCTGGCGCTCATCGGCCATGGCCTTTATTGAGTGAATGCTTACATTTAGTTCATACCCAATAAGCAGTACAAGTGAATTAATGTATATAATGATCATTAGCACAATAATGGTACCTATTGATCCATACAGGGCATTGTACTTACCAAAGTTGTTTACAAAAATCGAAAAACTCAATGTGGTAAGAATGCTTAAAAAGGTGGCTAAAATGGCGCCTGGCGAAAACAACCTGAACCGTTTTTTTATGGCCGGGGCGTATTTGTAAATAAATCCGATGGCATAAAATATAAGGGCCACTATAAACAGCCACCTGGCAATACCAATGGCTTGCAATACGGCGGTATTTTGAATACCTAACCATTTCAGTACGGCGCTTTGTGCAATCAGTAATATTAAGCAGGCTAAAATTAAGCCCATAATGATAACAGTGAGCTTAATGGCCACCATGCGGGTATTTAAACCGGTGCGTTTTTCGAACCCAATATAATTTTTGTTGAAAGAACGCATAAGACCCATCATGCCATTGGAGGCAAAAAAGATCAACAACACAAAACCGAATGACAACAATGCTATGTGATCTTCTTTAAAGAAGCTGTCTACAAAGGTGATGATACCTTTGTTATAAGTATCTGCCGGAATAATGTCGCGGATGATAGAATGCAGTTGCCGTTTTATTTGTCCTTTGCGAATAAAAGGTAATTGTGGAATAAGCGTAAACAAAAACAGGCACGAGGGCGGAATGGACATGATAAAGTTATAGGAAACTGCTGATGCCCTTTCTGTTAAGCCCACCCGGCGGATCTGTTCTTTAAAAAACTTTATTACATCAAACAGGGGTACCCCATCGAAGCCGGGTAATACTATCTTTTTACTTTTTTCAGCAAAAAAGCGGATAGGGGGTGAGTTCAATATAACGCGTTCTACATTCATTTAAGTCTTTCTAAACTGTCTTTTATAGCTCTTTTCTGTTGTTCTATGGTTAATGCCGTACGAAACTCGTTAGCAACTTTTACGTGCTGATCAAAGGTCTCTGTAAATACGTGACGTCCTGAGAAATCACTTTTGGCTACAAAATAAAGATAATTAGTTTGTGGTGAATGTAAAACTGCATCTAATGTTAACAGCGAAGGGGTGCATATGGGTCCGGGTGGTAAACCCGCGTTCATATACGTATTGTAAGGTGATGCTACGCTGAGGTATTTGGTATGAATACGCCGCAGGGTGAAATCTTTCATCGCAAATTTAATAGTAGGATCGGCCTGTAAACGCATGCCTTTTTTAAACCGGTTCAGGTAAATACTGGCTATGGTATCCTTATCTGTTTTTATGGTTGATTCTTCTTCTACAATGGAGGCCAGCGTGTATGCCTGAATGGGGGTAAGCCCCTGGTTACGGGCCTGCTGGCGGCGTTCATCGGTCCATACCTTTTTGTATTCTTCATGAAACTTATCAAAAACGGTTTGCAGCGATGCATTCCAGAAGAAAGTATACGTATTGGGATAGATCATAGCCATTACCGTATTGCTGTCGAAGCCGGCAGATTGCAGCGAATCGGTTAAATAGTTAAGAACATCCATTGAATCTATTTCCATTTTGCGGCCCAGGAAGCCTGCCAGGTTTTCTTTGGTGCGCAGCTTGGTGATGATGAGTTTTACCGGAGCCTGGGTGCCATTGCGCAGCAGGCGGGTAATATCTATGAGGCTCATGCCATTCTTTATTTCATAGCGGCCTGCTTTCAGCTTTTCCGGAACATCGAGCCGGGTAGCCAGCAGATCGAGCATGCCGGGGCTTTTAACCAGGCTGCTGTCGCGCACCGATTTCATTACTTCGGGCCAGGTGGCATGACCAGTATATACGTAGAGGTATTTTGATTTTTGGGGGAATGCAGTATTGGCTGTAAAAAATTGCCAGCCCACAAAGGCGCCTGCCAGCACTACAATAATCAGAACGCTTATTACCAGTTTCCTGAACATGGGATATAGATTATTTGGTGAATGGTGAATGGGCAATGGTGAATGGAACCCTATTCCCCGGGCTAATAACTATTATCGAAGCTAAAAATTGCGCGAACCTATTGACCATCTACCATTCACGATTGACCATAAAAAAACCCTGCCAGAATAGACAGGGTTCAGCTATTTTTTACAATATATTATTTCCCTTGTGCGGGTGCTGTATTTTGTAAAGGTGAGCCGCTGTTAGGAGCGGGGGCTCCGGCTGCAGGGCGGGCGTTGATTGATTCGCCTCTGGTTGCTTTACCCTCTGGGATAAAGAAAGCGGAGAACAAACACAACAGGGCAATTGCGATTGCCATAACCCAGGTACCTTTTTCCAGTACGTCGGTTGTTTGTTTTACGCCCATAAACTGGGTATTAAAACCGGCAATGCTTCCGGCCAGGCCACCGCCTTTAGGATTTTGGATCAGGATAAACAATCCCATGGCCACGCTAGCTATAACTATTAGTACCAAGAACAAAATGATCATGTCACTGTGCTTTTAATTGTTCAATACGACCCGCAAAATAAGGTCGTTTGGTGGGATTAAGCACACTTAATTTCTCGTCTACACGTATAGCCTTATCCGGGTTTCCCTGTTTGGCCCAAACTTCGGCCATGGCTTCAGTCAACACCTCTTTTTCCTCATTGGAGTGTTCGGCAATGCGTTGAATGCTTTGATTGGCAATCTCATCTAATGAGGTATTATTTTCAACAGGACCAACGCGTTTCATGCTCCGCAACCAGTCGGTAAAGCTTTTCAGCTGTTTACCCAGCTTGTCTTTCAGCTCTTCCTGCAACAATTTTATACCCTGTGAAGCAAAATAGTCAATGGTGTGGTACGATTCAAAGATCGGTTCGCCCAGGTCAACCGACGATTTACCTTCCTGGGTTGCTGCCGTAAAACCAGCCACCTGTTGGGTAGGGGCTTCTGCCACAATGGCTACGGGTTCAGCTGCAGGAATTATTTCATTAATCTCTTCAACTAATTGTTCTTCAATAGCTATTTCGGCCGGCGCCTGGTTTACAGGTTCAATGGCGGCCAGCTCTTCGGGGGCTATTTCCACCGCGGGCACCACATCATCGGGCACGGCTGTAACCTCCATTTCAATTTTTGTAACTTCTACGGCCGGTACAATCTCATCTTCCAGCGGCTCATTTTCCAGTTCGGCTTTGGTAACTTCTACCGCCGGTACAATTTCATCGGCTTCTTTATCAAGTGGCGGAAGCAGTACTTCTTCGGCCAAGGCTACGGCTGAGGCGGTTTCTTCCTTTTCAACAAGTGAACCGTTTTCGTTCACCTGCAGGCTGGCTTCCTGTTCAGGCCTCCCCCCGTCCCCCTCCACTGGAGGGGGAGTTGAAGCATTAACAATATCTTCTAGCTGAGG
>CBIMFG010000101.1:0-8731 GCA_966243125.1 uncultured Niastella sp. | reverse complement strand
GGAATTTCTTATGGAATAGTTCATTTAACTTAACTGTTAATCAAAGTAAGTTGATCTCATATCCAAATTTTGAAAGTTCACCTTACATTTTTCGTTATGCAGTCGGGCAGCCCTTATCAATACAGAGGGTTTTCCATTCATTGGGAGTTGATCCACAAACCGGACTGTATCAATTTGCAGATAATAAGAACAACCCCACATTTTCACCAAATTTTTTAACCGATTTAAATACATTTGTGAACACCGCTCCGAAATTTTATGGAGGCTTTCAGAATGGTTTTAAATACAAACGCATCCAGTTAGATGTCTTTTTTCAATTTGTAAAGCAAATGGGTTATAGCCCTTTCTTTCAAAATTTCTATTCACCTGCCCAAAACGCTTACGATGCATCTGTCCCATCTGAGGTTTATGACAATCATTGGAAAAAACCAGGTGATAAGGCGCTTTTCCAGAAGTTTACACGTAGCTCCTTTAGCACTACCTACGCTGCCTATAACTACGCCCAATATAGTGACTTAGCCTTTTCTGATGCTTCATTTATACGTTTGAAAAATTTATCGCTCTCTTATTTACTGCCTGATAGTTGGAAACAAAAATTGAAGTTGTCAACTTTCAGGATTTATGCCCAATGTCAAAATTTGTTCACGATCACAAACTATGAGGGTATAGATCCCGAAAATCAAAGCCTTAGATCACTGCCTCCGTTGCGTGTAGTCACCTTTGGTGTGCAACTCGGATGGTAATGAAAGGGTAAATCAGCTTGATAAAATTTGTCCATTTTAAACGTCTTTGCAATGAAAATTCAAATTGTAAAAAGGGCACGTGCTTCAGCATATATTTTAAAGGTTTTTACACTTTTCTGTTTCACTTTAGGGGAGGGATGTAAAAAATTAGTAGAGGTTGATCCCCCTATCACCAGTCCTGTAACTGCAACTGTATTTACCAATAACAAAATGGCTGCCAGCGTTATGACAGGAATATACAACCGTATGATTCAATTTGATGGAACAATGTCGAGCGGTAGTCAAAGCATAAGCCTGCTGGTAGGACTATCTTCAGATGAACTAAAGAACTATTCAACCACCGGAATAGGCGAAGAATTCTATACTAACGGCCTTAACGCCATTGATATGAATATTTTCTGGAATGAAGCCTATCAATACATTTATACTGCAAATTCCGTATTGGAGGGATTGTCACAGTCCAAGGGGGTTAACCCTGCAGTTGCAAAACAACTCACTGGGGAAGCGGAATTCATTCGCGCATTTTTTCATTTTTATTTACTCAATCTGTTTGGTGACGTGCCGCTCGTGTTGACCACGGACTACAGGATCAACGCTATAATACACAGAAGTCCGAAAGTTGATGTGTATAATCAGATCGTTGCTGATTTAAAAGATGCAAAGGCGCAGCTAAGTGAAAACTTTGTTGGCTCTGATGCTGTTACTGCAACAACTGAAAGAGTGAGGCCGACCAAATGGGCTGCAAGCGCGCTGCTTGCGCGGGCTTTTTTGTACCTCGGTGATTGGATAGATGCTGAGGCTGAGGCAAATTCTATATTGAATAGCCAGTCCTTCGATCTGGAAGGTATCGACGGCGCCTTTTTGAAAAATAACCAAGAAGCAATATGGCAATTGCAACCCGTGTTACCAGGCTATAATACGTTCGATGCATTCACATTTATTCTTAAGACAGAACCTGGCTCCGGACAACAGTCGGCTGCACTAAGCACACAACTACTTGCTGCGTTTGAAAGTGGGGATAGGCGAAGGAGCGGTTGGGTTGACAGCATGGTTGCTAATGGGACTACTTATTATTACCCGCACAAATATAAAGTCATGCCGGGTCTTGCGGGTTCTGTCGTTTCTGAGTACCTGATGGTTTTTCGGCTTGTGGAGCAATATTTGATCAGGTCAGAAGCAAGAGCGCAGCAAAATAATATTGGAGGCGCCCAAAGTGATTTAAACATAGTCAGAGGACGGGCAAGTTTGGGTAACATTTCTGCAGCTACACAAGCGTCTTTATTGGCAGCCATTCAGCATGAGCGTCAGGTCGAGTTATTTACTGAGTGGGGGCATCGCTGGCTTGATCTAAAGCGAACCGGACAGGTAAATACAGTAATGGCTAATGTGACGCCCTTGAAGGGTGGATCGTGGAATCCCAACTGGCAACTATTTCCCATCCCCAACCTTGAAATTCAAAGAAATCCCAATCTTAGCCAGAACGCCGGGTATTAAAATACGATCAAGTGGCCGCTGATTCATTTTCAATTAAGTAAAAAATAAGGACGAATATGAAAAAAGGTATTTTCATTACTTTAATGACACTTTTTGCCGTCACCTGCTATACCCAAGATACAGCTATACAGTATATTTCTACTAATACTAACTGGATAGATATATTAACTAAGGCAAAAACCGAACATAAATATATTTTTATGGACTGTTATGCGACCTGGTGCAAGCCATGTATATGGATGGACGCTAACATCCTTAACAAGCCGGAGGTCGTTTTGTATTTTAATAAAAATTTTCTTAACGTAAGGGTGCAGGTAAACAAGACAAATAAAGACTCACCTAACGTTATTAATTGGTATGAAGACGCGCGCAGAATTCAACAGGAGTATGGTATCATGGCATTTCCCACCTACATGTTTTTTTCTCCTGAAGGTAATGTAGTTCACCGGTTTACTGCTGCAGTGGAAAGCCCGCAGAAGTTTATTCAATATGCGTCCCAGGCGCTCGATACGAGTCAACAAAACTACCGGCATATCAGTCGTTATAAGGAATTTTCTCACGATTCCCTTTATCTCCGTAGTGCTATCTCCGAGGCAATCAACGCCTGGGACGTAGCAACTGCAGCAAAAATTTGCGAATACTACATCAAAACTCTAAAGGACCCTTACTCAAAATCAAACCTTGATATAATTGTCCAAGCCACAAACAGTACGCAAAGTACAGGATTTCACATGTTCATAAATAATCCTAGCCGAGTAAACAGCAATCTCGGAAACAAGACCTTTGCTACTAGGGCATATAGCATAGTATTTCAGGAAGAGGTAGGCCCGTTTTTGGGAAAGAATTCGTCTGTGCCTGACTGGAAAAAGATAACTAAGAGTGCAAGGAAAAAATTTCCAGAGAAGGCGGAGATGATAGTCGCCCAAGGGAAGGTACTTTATTTCCGCTCAATAAATCATATAGCTGAGTTTGAAATCAGCTTGAAATCATTTATGGATGTTTACATTAATGAGCTGACCGATTACGAAATAAATAAAAATGCGTGGGATATTTTTTTACTGAGCAGCCAAAAGACAGCCATTGACAAAGCTATACATTGGATGGATTATCTCCTCTCCAACGAGAAGCATTATGGATTCAATGGCTCTTTCGGTGACAACTATGCTGCTTACTTGGATACCTATGCAAATCTACTCTATAAGATCGGACGTTGCGCAGATGCAATAAAATGGGAACAAAAGGCCTTGCAAGCTGCGACTGACATAAAAGACAATGACTTTAAGAAATCTGCAGAAGAAACGATAATCAAGATGCAGTCAGGTGTAAAAACATGGGAGGTGAAAGCCACAAATTGACAAAAAAGTGTTTGCGTTTGGAAATTCTATTAGTAACCTTTTAGAAACCATAACATGGGGTATGATGGTTAAGAAGGTATAAATAAAATATAATGAAATGAAAAGATGCTTGGCCTTTTTTGTAAATGTGTTTTTGTATTGGGCAATAAACGGTTGCAAAAATATAGAGTTTAAACAAGAGAATAAATTTGACTTTCACTCCGAAACAAATATTAAAATACAAAGCGATATTCAGGTTAAAAATTTAGGGCCAATTATAAAAGAAAATCAACAAGCTAAAAGTTGTAACGATTCTGTTACCACGAATAACAGATAATTAAAATTCATTTGGAACTCAGCGAAAAGGACCGCCGCACGAGGTTGTCTATATGGCGTTTTTTTGATAAATTGAGAAACGCCGTGTGATATAACGAACATAATATGAAAAAAATAATCTTATTTACTTTAACGCTTATCTGTTGTTCGGCAATTTTGGGGCAAAAAAAAACACTAGACTTTGTAAATCTGGATTGGCCCAAGCTTGGTGTCCTCACTTATGAAACAAAAATCAGTAACAATGGTGAGTATGTGATGTACACTGTAAAATCTAACGCAGCAGGAGCAACCTTATTCATACAGCCAGTTAATAAATCCTGGAAAAAAGCCATTCCCCGCGCCGGCAATAGTATTATCGCTGGTAATGCGTGCTTTAACCCGGATAACAAATTTGCTTTTTTTTTGACACAGGAAAATAACATGGGTATAGTCGACCTGAGGAAGGCAATTGTGGATACTTTTAGAAACGTTAGATCGTTCAAGATCCCAACGGCAGGTAGTGGTCAGTGGTTGGCTTATGAAAAGAATTCTCAAGATAGCGAATTAATGCTGCTCGATCTGTTTTCAGGAAGGGAACAACGTTACTACAATGTGGAAGATTATTACTTTAACGATAGCGGCAACGCTTTGGTAATTAAAACAAGTCAGAAGCAAATTGGATCACCGCGCTGTATGCTAAGTTGGCTTGATCTTATAAAGAGCACACTACGTAATGTATGGGAAGGTGATACGGTCGAGCATATTGTCTTCGATAAATCCGGAGAACGGCTTGCGTTTTCAACAGGAGAGAACTCGTTTGGAAAAATCGTTCGCCGATTACGATACTTCGAATCTGGATCAGACAGTGCAGATATCTGGTTTAATGGCGAAATACATAGGGGAGATCAGACTTTTGTACTGAGCAATACAGGCTTTCTTCAATTTAGTCCTGGTGGAAGAAAATTGTTTTTTGCAGTTCAATTATTTGATACAACCAAACAAGTTGATCCTCCTGCAGGAGATGTAGACGTCTGGACCTATCATGATGAATGGCTCCAGTCACAACAACAAACGTTCGGCATCGGAAAAAATCAAACATTGAAAGCAGTTGTCAACGCATCTGATAAGAGACCTATTCTGCTCGAAGAAGAATCAATCTATTTCAATATGCTTGAAATGCCGGTCAACGAAGATTTAGACTATGTAATAGTAAAAACCAGTCAAAATCCGCAGGATATTTTTTGGTTGAAGGCTGCAAGACCATCACTCTTTTTAGTATCTACCAAAAACGGCGAAAAAACTTTGTTAAAACAATACTTCCTCGACGATAACAGCAGAACCTTTTTGTCACCGCAGGGAAAGTATGTACTTTGGTATGATCGAGAAAAGAAGCATTATTTTGCTCATAACGTATCCGACGGATCAACAAAAAATATCACGTCTAAAATCCCCACACCTGTCTACGAGGAGGATACTGATGTAGCCATGCCTCCCACTCCTTATGGTATAGCTGGATGGGTAAAAAATGATAAGGCGGTCTTAATTTATGATCATTATGATATATGGGAAGTCGATCCTGCGGGCAGAACGATCCCGATAAATGTGACCAATGGGTTTGGAAGGAAAAGCAAAATTATCTTACGTTGTATTCCAGAAAATAGCGCTAACTCTTTAGTTCCTATTGTTGACCCAAAGGGGAGGCTGGTTTTATCCGCATTTAATGAATTCAATAAAAATAACGGTTTTTATGTCAAAAAGATGGATAGCGGTGGTGATCCTCTTATATTAAGTATGGGGCCATACTTATATTACACAGAAAATCCAATGCCATCTAATGCTACTATACTATTCAATGATTATAACCTGAGGAAGCCAATAAAGGCGAAATATCAAGACGTATATGTCTTAAACCGGGAAAGTGTAACTGAAGCCCCTAATCTGTTTGTTACTCGAGATTTCAGGACATTTATCCAGTTAACGGATATTGCGACGGAAAAAGATTATAATTGGATGCACAGTGAACTCATCAGGTGGAAAATGTTTGATGGGAAACCATCTGAAGGAATTCTGTTTAAGCCCGAAAACTTCGATTCTACAAAGAGGTATCCTGTAATTTTCAATTTTTATCAGAAGGAATCAAATGCACTCAATCATTTTATATATCCAAAGCTGAGTGATGCTAATATCAATATTCCATGGTTCGTCAGTAACGGGTATTTGGTTTTTGTTCCCAATATTTACTACAAAATTGGCGAGCCGGGAGAAAGTGTTTTTAATGCCGTCGGATCCGCGGCTCAATTTCTGGGAAGATTGCCATGGGTTGATTCGAAACACATGGGAATTCAAGGGCATAGTTTTGGGGGGTATGAAGTTAATTACCTGGTTACGCGAACTAATATGTTTGCGGCTGCAGCATCGGCTTCGGGATGCACGAATTATGTCAGCATGTACAATCAATTAAGACTTGGAGGAGGAAACACTGGTCAGCTCGGCTTTGAAAGTTCAATCTATAGAACTGGGGCAACCCTTTGGCAAAAGCCACAGTCATTCATAAGGAATTCACCGGTTTTTCGAACTGATAAAGTCGTCACTCCTCTGCTCATAATGCACAATAAAGATGATGAAGCAATTCCTTGGTCACAGGCTGTTGAGTTTTTCGTATCGCTACGTCGCCTCTGTAAGCCTGTATGGATGCTGCAATATAACGGAGAACGTCATGGAATCTATGAACAGAAAAATCAATTAGATTATTCCATACGTCTTTCGCAGTATTTTGATCACTTCTTAAAAGGCGTAGATGAGCCCAAATGGATGAAAATAGGTATTCCTGCAACGTTAAAAAAAATAGGATCGGGGTTTGAAACAACGAACTAAATGTTTCCTAAAAATCAGAGCAACTTGAAAATCTTGCCAATTACTTTGGTTTACATTCAATCATCTCATATTAATTTTAATTATCAATACAGCGTTAAAGGTCCGATACGGATTAATTACTCATTAGCCTCAACCGAAAATGGGACTCTAACGATTGACATGGGCATCTTTTTGTTGAAATTGCCTGTATTAGGCAGGTATGGTTTCTATGGAACTGAATCCTTGTTTACATTGGCTGAGCGAATTTTAACAAATAAGTTGGTGCAAGTTTAATTTCATTGACAACTCGCTGCTTACAATTCTTAAAGTAGGAACAATTCTTAAAGTAGGACATACTTTCAATGATATTTTTTCATGAGTAAGACGCCTTTTCAATTAAAGACAAAACTTAAAGACTTTACATGCCTGCTTTGTTAACTATGCGATCCAATAAAAAAGTCAAAGCTACCTGAGCATCTTACAGATAGCTTTGATTATCATGTGTTATCGACTTATATTACCCTGTTGTAGTATTGGGTTAATATCTGATAACGATGATATTTAACGATCAGCTTCAAAACCGGAAACGGGGTTCTGACAATTTCCATTGGCATCTTTTATTGCATATGCCTGAACCGGGCAAGGTGTAGTTCCAGTTGAACTGCATCCTTGTATGCATTGGCCGAGCGAATTTTTAACAAATAAGTTCGGTATACTTTTGTGAGCTTTAAATGCGAAAGCGCAACTAACGATTGCTAAAACAGCAACGGCTTTTAATGCGGTCTTTTTCATAATGAAGGTGCCTTTTTAAAATAAAAGACAAAATCTAAATGTTAGAAAATTTTGCCTACTCTGGTAATGGTTTTCGGCTTCCCCATTTATCTCCTAAAACGTACGTAAGGTCGGATCCTTAACGCCTACTTCTGTTACAGGAGATGACGCAGAGTTTACACTGAGTGTAAGTTCTGCGCGTATTTGCGCGCAAATATTTTAATCAATTATCGCTTTATTAATCTCTTTCGGTGTCGTCATACCTATAAATACCTTTCTTAGCCTCATATCTCCATCATATATTGCTATATAAGGAACAACACTGCCGTGATAGTAGAAAAAGAAAGTATTTTGATAATCTATACCAACCGTTATATAAGAATACTTGTTTAGCTCAAAGCGTTTACAAAAGGCTTTCATCTCACTGTAAGGTGCATTAGTCACTGCATAAATTTGGGCATTACGCAAGGTCTTACTTTCGCTGATTAGCATATGCATCAACGCACGGCAATAAGGGCAATGCGGACTGAAAAAATACAAAATAGCCGGTTTGCCTTTCTTAGTTGAGTGGGTATTAAGACGGGTAACGCTATCTGACAGCAAGATGTCAAATGAAGGGAGCAAACTTCCTTCCAAGCCCGTTTTTATTTGAGGTTTCTTTCCAAAACATCCACATAGCATCAAGCCTGCTAATAAAATGGCATTGTGTTTCATTTTGCTTATTTTGTTTTGCATAAATGTGGTTACACATGGCTACGAGAATTGGTATCATATGATATCTCCCTTTATTAGTTTGCCTTTCGGCTTAATCTAATAATGAATGCCAAGACGGTTAGTAAGCTATTTAATACCAGGTGGTGCTTTAGCTGTGAAATGGAAAACCATTAATACTATTCATAGTGCTTAATTATTTTATAATTTCGAATGCCAGAAGAACAGGATGCGGTGTGGATTACCACCTATGAATCGGGAGCTGTATACCACATCGGCCGAGCCCAGTACAATGGGTTTCAAAGGGTATTGTACTCGCCCGGGTCGCATTCAAGGTCGGCATCCTGCACCAACAGGTATTCAACCGGTAACGTGGGCAATGCCTGTATGGATAGCCGCACCCTTTCCCTGGTTTACATCGTGCCTGATATATTTATTGTAATTGAACTTAACGTTTTCAGTATTGTCCATATAATTATTAATGGCCGCTTCTGTATTATCCGTACTGTA
>CBIMFG010000100.1:0-8733 GCA_966243125.1 uncultured Niastella sp. | reverse complement strand
TTATTGCCGAACCGCCTTGTGAAAGCACATAGAACCAGTAGCCCAACACCGTGCAGTTTATATGGGGTGCGCTATTGTCGTTCCAGTTTCCTGCTTTATACGTTTTGGGTGAGTTGGGCTCGTCACTTTCATAGGGATCTCTTAAAGAGCGTAAACAGCTGCTGCCATTTTTCATGATCTCTTCGCCTATTTGCCAGGCATTTTTATTGGGCGCAGCCCAATAGGATACACAGGCGCCCCAAATATCGCTTAATCCTTCATGTAATGCACCTGACTCACCGGTATACTCCAAATTAACAGCAGCCTGGGTAAAGCCATGACCAATTTCGTGGGCAACTATATCCAGCGATGTTACTGAACGGAATTTATATTGTCCATCACCATAGGTCACATATTTGTTGGTGCCATTCCACGATGCGTTGTCATTATCCGCATAATTTCCGGGACTGATGGAATGGAGGTCTGCATGTACATAACCTATCAACGGGCTTCCATGACCATCGTAACTGTTGCGGCCAAACACCTGTTGAAAATAATCATATACTTTTTCCATTCCCCAATGCACATCAAGACCGGCATCGGGCACCGTCCAGTTGGGAGTAGGGTTTAAAAAGTCAATTTCGTTGTACCCGGTTCCGCCATTCATATTAAAGGTTTGTATAAGAGCCGAACCGCCTGCTCCACTTCTGGTTTCCTGCAACCGGTATAATCCTATATACGAATCCACAGTAATATTCTGCTGACCACTGTACAGGGTAGCGCCGGTACCGGGCGTATTTATTTTACAGGTGAGGTTTACTTTGCGGGTAACGTTACCGGTGGCGGCATCAATAAAAACATTGTAATCATTCATCGGTTTTGCTGCATATACATGCACCTTATATTCCAACCGGTAGGCATGGGCAATGCTGTCATCGAATGCTATTACGAGTTCTGGCGTTGGGTATAAGGTAGCATGCTGATCATGCTGCACTTCTTTGTAACGCGCTTCGGAAGCTTTGTCCTGCCAGCCATATGTTTGCGCGGGCACGGCAGCCAGCGCCTTGCTGATGGCCTGTGCCGGGCTAATTGCTGGTGTAACAGATGGAACAGATACATTGTCGAAATCGCCGTTAATGGTTTGAATATTGCCGTTCCTGCTGTGCACCAGGTATTCGGCGCCTTCTATGCGAACGCCCTGAAAATACTGGTGAAAACGTTGGTGGGTCATGCCCAGGGCATCTGTTTGTTCGCGTTTCATCCTGAACTCATACCCTGGCCGGGCATCGAGAAAACGTTGCAGAAAGGCGGGTGCTTCTTTTAATGGCCTTGTCTCCTCAGGCCGCAACCGGGCGAAGGTAATTTTTCCTTTGGCATTTTTAAGTACATCCAAACCAGGATCGGTTTGGGCAAAAAGAGCGGTTCCGCTCATACAGAAAAGAGCAGTCGTCAGCAGGTTGCTGAATTTTCTCATGTGATAAAGTTTAATATAACTGGTGATTGGCAAATTGTTTGATCAATTTACCATTGACCATCTAATATACTTAACTTTTGTTTTACTAACGGTAATGTAGACTGCATGAAAGCCCTACTGCAAAGTAATTCTTAGAATCGTATTCTCTGAAGTATTGCTTACATACACAATCCCATTCTTATCAACAGTTACACCATAAGGACCAAAAAAGCCTGCATCAGTAGTATAGCTGCTTACCTGATCGAGATAAGTGCTCACATTTCCGGAAGGATCTATTTTTCTGATCGCATTATTGCCTACATCAGCAATATAAATATTACCGCTTTTATCAATCGCAATACTTTTGGGATCATTGAAGGTAGCCGTAGCTCCCGGCCCATTGTTGAAGCCTTTATTACCTGTTCCTGCAATGGTTGATACAATACCCGAAGGCGTTATTTTATTTACCCGGTTTCTTTCGTGGTCTACCGTGTATAGGTTTCCTGAACCGTCTACCGTTACGTCGAATAAGCCGCCAAAATTGCTTCCTAAAGCGGTCATTTGACCTGCTGGTGAATATTTTCTAATTTCTGTTACAAATGGGGAGGCTACATAAATATTACCTAAGGCATCAACTGCAACACCGGTAGGCTCCATCACCTTGGTTAAAAAGGTAGTAACCACACCTGCAGGAGTTATTTTGCGAATGTTTTCGTTATTAAAATCCACAACGTACACGTTACCATATAAGTCTGTAGCAACGTCGTTTACATAGGCAAACAATGCACTGGTGCCTGTTCCATCAACATTACCCTGATGGCCTGGACTACCGGCAAATGTTGTTACCGCATACGACGAGGTAATTTTCCTCACATCATAGCCGCCCAGGTCCGCTACATATATGTTGCCGGCTGTATCAATGGTAATACCCGTTGGGGTAGCAAAAAATGCTTTTGTACCTATACCATTCGTATAGCCTGCACCACCTGAACCCGCAATTACCGTTGCAACAGGAGAAAGTTCATACGTAAATGACAGTCCGTTCATAACCGTGTTGCCTACCTTTACACGCACATTTCCTGTGCCTGCACCAACAGGTACTTTGGCAGTTATGGAAGTAGCAGATGCGCTTACCACGGTCGCCATCTTTCCATTAAAGAAAACGGTATCCAAGGAAGTTAACGGATCAAATCCGTTCCCTGAAATAGTTACCAGGGTATTGGCAGGCCCATGATCGGGTGTTAAAGCGTTTACAACAGTGCTTATACGCTGTGTAATGTTTATTTGAACCGGTTGATCGCTTAAAGCAGTATTCACCCGCAAACTGACTGTTCTATCTGCTCCGGTGTTATTCGCTTCCGTAATTCTTATTATTATTTTTTGGTTTCCGGTGCCACTTAATGCATTTATATTAAGCCAGGATCTTGATGAAGGCGTTAATGAAATGGTCCATGCTCCATTTGACTGAATATTAAATGAATCCACTGAATTAACATTACCGGCTAAAGTAATGGATGATTTATCTGACTGAGCAGTAATTACAATTGGCGTTGAGGTGTTTGGTTTATTGCATGCAAAACAAAATAGAATGCAGCATAACAGAGGGAATACGGGTAATTTCATAAAAAAGGTTCTTGGCGTAAAATACAAAAATTTTAATTCTGCAGACAGTAACCGGTGTTATTTTACCCCCGGTGAAAATAAATTCGTACATTCTGGGTGATATTTACCCTAAAACTGCCACTTATTAGTAAAGCCTTCGTTTATGATGCAAGAGTTGATAACAGAAGACAGGGCCGCAGACAGAAAGGTGCTTTTTATGCACCTGTACCAGCAGGCGTTTCCGCTGGTAGCCAAATATGTGCGCGACAAAGGTGGTTCATTCGAAGAAGCCAAAGACATTTTTCAGGATGCCCTGGTGATCTATTATGAAAAACTGGTTATCTCCAATGTGGAACTAACTTATAGCGAACGTTCCTATCTTCTTGGCATTGCCAAACACCTGTGGGCAAAGAAAAAAAAAGAACACTACAACCATATAACGCTGGATGATTCGCTGACCGGTATAGCCATGGAAGAACCCGGCACTACGGCATCTGATAAACTGCTCAACCTGTTACACCACTCGGGCCAGCGTTGTATGGAATTGCTGCGGGCTTTTTATTACGATAAATTACCCATGACTAAAATTTCAAAGCTGTTTGGTTTCAGCAGCGAACGCTCGGCCACCGTTCAAAAATACAAGTGCCTTGAAAAAGTGAGAGATCTGGTAAAAGAAAAATCGTTGAGCTATGAGGACTTCCTTGCATAACATACAACAGATAGAAGATTATCTTTTAAAATACGCCGGCGAGGCCGACCAGCGCCTGTTTGAAGCGCGGCTGCTGTTACAACCCGCCTTGCACGAACAACTCTTGTGGCAGCAAAAAACCTACGCCATCATTCGCCAGTACAGCCGCCGCCAGTTGAAAGCCGAAATAGAATCGGTACACCAGCACCTGTTCAATGAAATAGAACATATAAGCTTTCGCAGGAAAATAATGGCACTTTTCAGGTAATAAGTAATGGGCAATAAGGTGTATTGCTTTTGGCTTTTGGCTTACAGATTTCAGCCTGACGTTCTGTGTTCCCAAACCTCATTTTTTAAACAAACTTGATACTATGACCAGTATTCAACAGGATTTTCGTGCCTATGCGGTACACCATCATCGCATTGGCAGCCAGCATGTGGATGGCTTTATTGCCCGGGTAGAAAACCGCTTTATACCCATGGCCATGACGCCCTATATTACAGAAGAACGGCAATTGAACGTGGCGCAGATGGATGTGTTCTCGCGCCTGATGATGGACCGCATTATTTTTTTAGGCGATGCCGTTGACGATAAAATTGCCAATATCATTCAGGCGCAACTGTTATTCCTGCAATCAGCCGATGCCAAACGCGACATTCAGCTCTACATTAATTCCCCCGGCGGGTCGGTGTATGCAGGCCTGGGCATTTATGATACCATGCAATACATTACGCCCGAAGTGGCCACCATTTGCACGGGCACGGCCTTATCTATGAGCGCAGTATTGTTATGCGCTGGCGCCGCCGGTAAACGCGCCGCCCTGAGTCATGCCCGCGTAATGATCCATCAACCATCAGGTGGCATTCAGGGCGTTGCCGCCGATATAGAGATCACTATGCAGGAGATCAAAAAATTGCAATTCGAATTGTATTCGATTATTGCCAAACACAGCGGGCAGGATTATCAAAAAGTGCACGATGCATCTGACCGCGATCACTGGATGAAGGCGCACGAAGCCAAAACATTTGGGATGATCGATGAAGTATTAGGCGAAGGGGGGCAAAGCAAAAGCTGATATTCAAATTTCTTTGCATCTTCACCGCCATCTTTTAAATGTCTTTTATTTTGACCGGTAATCGTTACCGGTCATTTTTTCTTTCTTCGGCTCCGCCAGGTATTAGTATGAAGCATTATTCTCCTTAAAAAAATGAATTTACTTCTTGCACCTCTTTACTGAGCACTTTTCTTATATTTTTTTCTTCACCTATGGGTGTTTTATACATTTTCCCATTGGTCTTTTCTAATAACACCAGGTCATTTACTATAAATTTCTTAACCCGTTTAAATTAGTGTATGTACCATAATATAAAACATAAACCTTGCCCCCACCTTCCGAAAGCTCAACGTTGCCTTTAGCTTTTCTATTAACTCCATTGCCAATCTGCGGACTATAAATATAAGGCTCGTTACCTTTTGTAATTTGGTGGACGACTCCATTGATCTCAACTAAAATCCTCTTTACACTATGCTTTTTCCAAAAGCCAGCCAATTATTTTTGGTGAAGGCGATAAGGTTTATGCGGAGTGGTCGGACGGGCGTATTGAAGAAATAAAAACGGAATTCAGATGAAATAGCTAAAGAGGCCCGGCTGCCAGGTTTCTTTAGCTAATCAGGGATAAATAATTTAAGTAGGCAAGAGCTATTAATGATCCACACTACCATGCTGGCATTTTCTGGTATTATCATTGTTGCGAATCCTATCGCATTTATCATCATTATTTTCATCCAACCATCCATTACATTGACATTTTACACACCCTCCTTTCTTTATTCGTTCATCTCTTTGTTCAGAAGTCTCATTACTTGCTTGACTTTTACTTTGACATGAACCAAACCCAGTTACCATAATGACAATGTAAATTGACGTGAGGAATGCATGTTTAATTTTCCCATATTTCCTTTTGTTGGCAAACAAAGGTACATTTGTAATTTCTTCAAACGTCTGTTTTTTATCGAACAGCATACTATTTTGTTTACTTCCTACTCGTGTGGCTTTTCGGTTACGCCCCGTTTTATTGGTTTCTGGACTCCAATTTTTATAAAATAGTAATAACGAGCTGATTTAATGGGATATACTTTTTCTCTATTTTGCCACCATGATAAAACACGCCATTTATTTCTATGCAATCGTCAAAGACCGCTGATAAAACTTGTCCATACTCATAATTATCCGATTCGAAAATTTCAATCAGATGAAACTGTGATTTATCATTTGCCAATGTAAAACGTATGCTCTTACAATTAAGATATCTCTTTAGAATCTCTTTCATTCGGGGTAGTTTTTGTAATTGGGATTATGGAGGTCTTTTTCCCTGATATTGTTCGCTGTTCAGCTTAAGCGATCTGCATTTTTCGTAGGTTGGAAGACATTTGTCGCCCGCTATATTCCAACGAGATGTTAGCGATAGCACATCAAAAGGTAAGGTCATCTTCCTTTTCATCTTCTTCCGCCTTGAGTTCAAATTGTATGCTTAAGTCAGATTTAATTCTATCATTTATATATGAACTATAGTTTTAATTCCATTAGACAAAGAATCAGAATAAGCAATATTAGTATTGGTATAAGTCCACTTTAGTTTATTACCCCGGGTGGGGCTTTTGATTAAGAGTATATTTTTTATACATGTATATTTAACTTACAAATCAAATCTCAACTTGTTCGAGTAGGTCGATTTTATCCAACAAATGCTTTATTGAAAATGTACTGGAATCTCTTTCGTAAAATCTTATGATCATGTTTGTAAATTCTTTTTGATTTTCGCTTTCGTCAAAATTAGATTTTATTTTTACGGATAGTTCACCAGTCGGTTTATTCTCTGTTATTAAATGATATCTTCCGTCTCGCTCATATTTATAATTATTATAGGAATGTGCTAGCAAAGCTTCAAGATGAACAATATAGGATATACTATTGCTATCTACGCCTATAGGTATAGTAGGTAATACTTTCTGCAATAATTCTTGTGTACTATAATTCTTTGCTCGGATCGAAGTATAAATTTCATAATGATACTGCTTTAAGTAGATTAAATATGTAAATAACGTAGGGAATAAGTATTGATTAAATCGCAAAGACCGTAAAGCAATACGAGCGTGAGCAAATATCCTTTCTTGCTGCCTAAGTGAAAGCTTTCCTTTTTCAAATAATATTGTTGATATTTTAATAAACGCCTCTGGTTCATCCCAGAACTCTCTAATGTCTTTTCTTTTTTCTCCTAGCAACATTTCATTGAACTTAAAATAATGGTATAGATAAGTTAAGTATGTTTTTGTATCCGGTCGAGGTAAACTATATTCCAAATCAATAAATCGTCTTAAATATTCTTCGGCATTTAATTTTTCACTCCCATAAACGCCCCTGACTGCATGACCGAGCTGTTCCTTATCGATTGCAAGTACAAATACAATATTTGGTACACAAAAGAGGTGCTTGATCTGTTCTAACAATAAAACGGCATAGTTAGGTCTACATCTATCAAGTTCGTCAATAATAAATACTATTGGCTTTTCACCATCTACAGTATCAACAAAGTCTTTTAAGGCTTTCTTAAAGTGTATTATTCCTTGTTTCTTTTTGTTATACTCTTTCAGTTCTTCCTCCAATATTTCTGTTGCTCCTTTAGTCAGATTTTCGGCAAAGTCAGCTAATGCTTTTGTTGCAGGATTACTTTCGGCAACCGTCTTTGCAAGTGCGGGAGCTATGTTTTTAAATAGGGTAGTCGCCTTTTCTAATACGGAGTTAAACTTAGCAGTTGAATTTTTTCCAGCTAGTTCCTTAAACTCAGCTATTAGAGCAATCAATGGGTTTTCTTCGAAATCATTTTCCCAGGCGTTAAAATACAGGGTTTGCAAATTGTTATTCTGAAGTTGCTGTTGCCACATTTTAACAAAAGTCGTTTTTCCTGTTCCCCATTCGCTATTGATTGCTAAAACAAAACCATCTTTATAATTTTTTATAATGTCCGTAAGGATGTTTGCATATTTCTCTCTTGCGAGTTTGCAATTTATAAATGGGTTGTCCTCTTCTATTAAAACATCATTGTGTTTAATCATTGGAATTATAGAGTTTTTTGACTTGATTATGAAGTATAACTTATCTTGCTTCAGTTCTTTTTATAATTAATGAGCCAAGCATGCCTACACTCACTATGACATCAACTACATTCCAGATAGTTCTACCGAGTGAAACTTTTAAAAAAGGTTGAAACAGAAGAGCAAGTAAGATGTATAAAATCATTTCTACTTTCCGATTTTGTTCATAACAATAATAAGCTAAAAGCGTAAAACCTAAAGCTCCTGCAAAGCGTACCACTTGATAATAACCATAAGGCATATTGAACAAACATATCAATAGCATTAAACTTAAAATAACTTTAATCGCATTTTGATTCATAATATTAATTTGTATAGGTTGATTTGTGTTAATACAACGTGCCTCTTATCTTATTGAGGTAATACTCGCTGCCGTCAAAACTGAATGATATTTCTACAATCATTATTTCTTTTTCCAATTTAATGTGGGGATCCATCGTGGTGAATTGAATTTCAAATTTGCAATCCGATGATTTTTTCGTTATAGGTTTCCCGTAAATTTTCCAGTCCGGATAGTAGAACTTCATGTATGAGTAAAATTGAAATAGAGCATTTTCTTTGGTGCAATTCTTAGATCGTAGTAGCTCTACTGGCGAGGGGGACTGTTTGTTATTTACATCCTTTTTCGAAGCAACACTATCAGCAAGTACTATTTTGTCATCAGGTTCAGGTTCAAGTTTTTTATTTTTTATAAAAATAAAAGTCAAAGTCATACATAATAGGACTAATGAGATATAAATAATAGGCTTTATTTTATTTTTAAACGTAGGTTTTACTTTAAACGTAAAGTTCGTATTCGCGAAAAATAGAAACATTGCAGTGCTTAAAAGCGAAATGATGATTATTGTTAAAACGAGT
>CBIMFG010000099.1:0-8753 GCA_966243125.1 uncultured Niastella sp. | reverse complement strand
GCCCAGGAATTATGACTGGGTTGATTTTTACGATAAAGTTATCGATATAACGAGTTATGCATTTTCTGCCAAAGCCATGTATCGCCGTTTTACGCATTCACAAGGCATTACTTCGCGGTGGATGAATTTTATGCGGGCTATTTCTTCAGAAGGATGGGGCCGGTTGAAGTTCTATAAACAAATAAGGCAACAGTTGGTTCAAAATAAAGAGTTCCGAAAATATTTCGAGGGCGAAACGCAACAATTACCTGCATTCTACTCCAACATTATAAAAAAAGACCTTGGCATCTGGTGGCAATGGCTTCCGGCATCGGCACTCTCCCACAACGCAAATGCTTACCGCGATAAAAACACGCCTGCAAATAAATAAGCAGGAATTGCCGATATTTTTTTGTACCTTTACCATTATTCAGTTGAACTTCGCATATTATATAGGGCTTCACTCGTTAAATAGCCGGTCTTTTATTTCCCTATTTATTGCCTTACTCAGTTATTACAACAAGCAGCATTCATTTACGAGGGTAGTCTGCCTGGTTACATATGCGCTAAACAATAAATCCTGCCTGGCAGGAATCACCAAATAATAAATATGTCAAAATCACAAGAAACATTTAGCAAAAAAGAAAGAGAAAAAAAACGTCAGAAGAAACAGCAGGACAAGCTGGAGAAAATGCAGGAACGCAAAAACAACAAGGAGAAAAAGAGCCTTGATGATATGATAGCGTACCTTGATGAGAATGGTAATTTAACCTCAGTACCACCCGATCCAAGAAAAAGAAAAGTATTCCGCCAGGAAGAAATGCAGATCAGCGTTCCCAAACAGGAAGAAAGACCTGCCGATGAAAGAAGGGCCGGGGTGGTGAGCTTTTTTAACGACCACAAAGGTTTTGGTTTTATCAATGATACCATCACCAAAGAACGAATTTTTGTACATGTGAATGAACTGCAAGTGGCAATTAAAGAAAATGACAAGGTTACATTTGAAGTACAAAACAGTCCCAAAGGCCCGGTTGCCTATAATGTAGAGTTAGTTAAATAACTTCTACACATGTTGTTTTATCAGATCAACCAATTGTTTTTTGCTGGCAACACCTGATTGCCGCCATACAGGCCTGCCATTCCTAAATAATATTAGGGTTGGCACGCCACTGATCTGATAAGCCTGGGCAATGGCAGGCGATTTGTCTACATCTATCTTAATAATGCGGGCACTTTCGCCAATCTCAGATTTCACTTCTTTTAACACGGGCGCCTGCACTTTACAGGGCCCGCACCACTCAGCAAAAAAATCAACCAGCACGGGTTTATCAGACTTCAATAAAGATTGAAAATTCTCGCTCATACATATTATTTTTTAAAACTATCCTGCAATTTTTTTATCAGTTCTTTTTGTTCTCCGGTAAAAGTTTCCGGCAATTTGGCTTCTACTTTTATATACAGATCGCCAACGCCCTGGTTATTATACACCGGCATACCCTTCCCTTTCAACCTGAACTTTTTGCCGTTTTGGGTTCCTTCGGGAACGGTAATAGTTACTTCGCCCGATAATGTTGAAACCGGCACCTTGCCGCCTGCCATTAAAGTAAATACATCTACCGGCACATCTACATGCAAATCGTTACCAGTTCTTTTATACGCATGATTCGGTTGTATATGTATGGTAATTAACAGATCACCGGCTTTGCCTGAACGGCCCTTCATGCCCTTCCCTTTCGATTTCAGTACCAGTCCTTCGTAAGCGCCTGGTTTTATCTTCACCTTCAGCTTTTCAGTTCCCAGGTCAATAATGCGTTCAGTACCTTCATAAGCTTCCTGCAGCGTTATGGTTGCCTCGCCTTCAATATTGCGGCCCGGTGTTTCCTGTTGAAAGCCGCCATAGCTTCTTTCTGATCCGCTGCCACCAAAGAAAGATTGGAAGAAGTCGGAAAAACCACCGCCACCAAAAATATCCTCAGCGTTACCGTTATACTCATAATATGATTGTCCGCCCCGCTGGCCACCATAGCCGCCGCCACCCGCACCACTAAAATCAGCATGCTCGTACTGCTTCCAGTTAGCGCCCAGCGTATCATATTTCTTACGCTTTTCGGGATCGCTCAACACTTCGTTTGCTTCCGTAATTTCCTTGAATTTTTCCTCGGCTTTTTTATCACCCGGATTTTTATCGGGGTGGTACTTAACAGCCAGCTTGCGGTAAGCCTTTTTTATTTCGTCCTGTGAAGCGCTTTTAGCTACCCCCAATACTTTATAATAGTCTTTATAATCCATTATAATCTGCTGTTTTGTAATTACATTGTTTCAAATACTGTACCTTTTCATAAAGTACCCATCAGGCACTTTGATAAAAGTCAATTTGGCACAAAACACAAAATTATCATAACATTTTGTCCCTGACTGCCATAATAGGTTTTAACTATCAAAGTATAGAATTAATTGATTTCGCTTATTTCCCCAAAGTCCTAATTTTAGCACCCCTACCTAAACAATTAAAAGTTCTTCAATACCACAAACTTATAACAATGGAAAAAGACTCAAAAGACATCAGTAAATGCCCCTTTCCACATGCCAGTCTGAAACAGAGTACAGGCGGTGGCGGCACCCGCAATCGCGATTGGTGGCCCAATCAGCTTAAGTTGAACATTCTTCGCCAGCATTCAGAAAAATCGAACCCGATGGGCTCAGCCTTCGATTATGCGGAGGCATTTAAAAGTCTTGACCTTGAAGCAGTGAAAAAAGACCTGCATGCTTTGATGACCGATTCACAAAGCTGGTGGCCTGCAGATTTCGGCCATTATGGTCCTTTGTTTGTTCGCATGGCCTGGCACAGTGCCGGTACTTACCGGGTATTTGATGGCCGCGGTGGCGCCGGCGCAGGCCAGCAACGTTTTGCGCCGTTGAACAGCTGGCCCGATAACGTGAGTCTTGATAAAGCACGCCGACTGTTGTGGCCTATTAAACAGAAATATGGCAACAAGATCTCCTGGGCCGATCTGCTGATCCTTACCGGTAACGTTGCCCTGGAATCGATGGGTTTTAAAACATTTGGCTTTGCCGGCGGACGTCCCGATGTGTGGGAACCCGATGAGGATGTATACTGGGGTGCTGAAAATACCTGGCTGGGCGGCGACATCCGTTATGCGCATGGTTCTCCCGGTGTGGTAGAAGGCCATGGCGTGGTGTCTTCTGATGATGATGCAGACGGACAGATCCACGGTCGCAACCTGGAAAAACCACTCGCTGCCGTGCAAATGGGTTTGATATATGTAAACCCGGAAGGTCCTGATGGCAACCCAGACCCCATTGCTTCGGCAAAAGATATTCGCGATACGTTTGGCCGTATGGCAATGAATGATGAGGAAACTGTTGCCCTTATTGCGGGCGGACACAGCTTTGGTAAAACCCATGGCGCGGCGCCTGCTACCCATGTGGGCAAAGAACCCGAAGCAGTTGATCTGGAAATGCAGGGTCTTGGCTGGAAGAATAGCTATAAATCAGGTAAAGGCGCCGATACCATTACCAGCGGTTTAGAAGTTATCTGGACAACAACGCCTACCAAATGGAGCAACAACTTTTTTGAAAACCTGTTTGCGTTTGAATGGGAGTTAACAAAAAGCCCTGCCGGTGCGCACCAATGGGTGGCCAAAAATGCAGACAGCATTATTCCTGACGCTTTTGACGGTTCAAAAAAGCATTTGCCTACGATGTTGACCACCGACCTGGCTTTACGGTTCGACCCCATATACGAAAAGATCTCGCGTCGCTTTTTGGAAAACCCCGACGCTTTTGCTGATGCATTTGCACGTGCATGGTTTAAATTAACGCACCGCGATATGGGCCCACGTGCCCGTTACCTGGGTACCGATGTGCCGAAGGAAGAACTGCTTTGGCAGGATCCTATTCCCGCAGTTAATCATACCCTCATTGATGATAAGGATGTAGCTGCGCTGAAAGAAAAAGTACTTTCATCCGGATTAACCGTTTCAGAACTGGTTAGCACTGCCTGGGCTTCGGCTTCTACTTTCCGCGGTACCGATAAACGCGGTGGCGCCAATGGCGCACGTATTCGCCTGGCCCCGCAAAAATTCTGGGTGGTGAACAATCCACCGCAATTACAAAAAGTATTGAGCAAACTCGAAGCCATTCAAAAAGAATTCAATGGCGCGCAAACCGGTGGTAAAAAAGTTTCAATTGCCGACCTGATCGTATTGGCTGGTTGTGCGGGTATTAAAAAAGCAGCTAAAGATGCCGGCGTTGATGTAACCGTTCCGTTTACACCTGGCCGTATGGATGCATCGCAGGAACAAACAGACGTAGAATCTGTAGGTTACCTGGACCCGCATGCTGATGGTTTCCGCAACTACCGCAAAACAAGATCGCATGTGTTAACCGAAGCGTTGCTGATAGACAAAGCACACCTGCTTACTTTAACAGCGCCCGAGTTAACCGTATTGGTGGGTGGTATGCGCGTACTGGAAACCAATTTCGATGGCAGCAAACACGGGGTGCTCACTTCACGCCCTGGTAAACTCACCAATGATTTCTTTGTAAACCTGCTCGATATGAACACTGCCTGGAAGGCCGCTACTGAAGACAGGGAACTGTACGAAGGTACCGATCGTACTACTGGCCAGGCAAAATGGATGGCTACCCGCGCCGACCTGGTGTTTGGTTCCAACTCAGAACTAAGAGCCATAGCCGAAGTATACGGCGCTGCCGATGCTGGTGAAAAATTTGTAAAAGATTTTGTGGCTGCATGGAATAAAGTGATGAACCTGGACAGATTTGATATTTAGTTAACGAGTTGACCAGTTAACGAGTTAACCAGAAAGCGTCCTTTGCCATTATTATAAAAAAGCCCCGGCCATAACAACCGGGGCTCTATTTTTACTTAATCTAAACACCTGTTTAAGGAACTGCAGGCACTGTATTCTGATTCACTATTGGCCAGGTGCCAGGTGTTGGCACACTTACGCCTTTTGTATTACCACGTTTTAATGAATCGGGACCAAAATAGTACAACGGCCAGCCTCGGAATGTGAGTTGTTTTCTACCAAATACATCGATCCTGTTAAAGTCAGCTGAATTAAACAGTGAGGGAACGCCCTGCACTGCTCCCAATGTATCTATAGGCCAGGTTGGGTTGTTGCTGAAATCATTCTTGGTGTACTTATTAGAATTGAATTTGTCGTTTTTAAACGAATACAAGGTGCGGCCATACGCATCGGTGAGGTAGCCGGTTGATTCAGTACCTTCAACATACGTACTGTTATATTGCTTACCATCGTTACCAACTAACTGGGTAAAGGCCAGCATTACTGTATAATCAGGTTTGGCAGTGAACCATTTGCCACCAAACGCTTCTCCTTTTACATCGCCGGCTAATGTATCCTTTGAATAGTAATACAAGGGCCAGCCTTTATAAGTAGTTTGCGGCTTCCCATCGGTACGGGTAATGCTGCCGAAATCAGAAGCGGTAAGGCCTGCAGGCAAATCAGGCGCGTCTACATAAAATACAGGCCAGGTAGTGGCGCAACCACCGGTACAGGCAGATTGTCCATTGGCATCGTTTGAAAAGAAATAAAGTGTTTTTCCATTAACATCAGTAAGAATGCTACCCAACTTATCGTTTTGCTTAAGTTGTACATTATTAATTTTAACGGGAATATCTTCATGGTCATGAGTACAAGCGGCAGATAGCAATAACAGGCTGCCCGCTACCCAAACAAGCAGGGAACGTTTCATAATAGGTTTACTTTGATTTAAAAGAACGATACGGGGAAGTATGCCTGCGGGTTTCCTTGCTGCCCAAAAAAATTAAAAAGCCGTTAATTTGGGATTATCCTTTACAAAAGACCATGGTATAAATTTTTCAGGCTATACCAGCAAGGGATTGAACCAATGAAGCAATTAAAGAAAATAGGAAAAGTGCTGGTGCAGAGTTTTAAAAATTTTATGGATGACAAGGTCCTAAAGTTGAGCTCGTCCCTGGCCTATACCACCGTGTTTTCATTTGGGCCTTTGCTGGTTGTTATCATTTATCTCTGCAGTATTTTTTTAGGTCAGGAGGCTGTACAGGGAAAAATTTACGACCAAATGAAACAGTTTGTGGGTTCCGATGCGGCGCTTCAACTGCAAACCATTATTAAGAATGCTTCCCTGAGCGGCAAAGGAACAACAGCGGCTGTAATTGGCATAATAACTTTAATATTCAGTGCAACTGCCGTATTTGCTGAAATACAGGATTCCATCAATACCATCTGGGGTTTTAAGGCAAAGCCTCAAAAAGGCTTTTGGTTATTTATCAGGGCCCGGTTCTTATCTTTTTCAATTATTATCAGTTTAGGATTTTTATTATTAGTGTCACTTGCAGTAACTACTATTGTTGAAGGGCTAAGCGACCGGTTAAAAAATTTCTTTCCCGATGTGACGGTTATTGTATTCTATATTTTGAATTTAGTGATCTCATTTTCAGTGATCACTGCTTTATTCTTACTGATCTTTAAAGTGCTGCCCGATGCTAAAACAAAATGGAAAGATGTGCTGCCCGGGGCTATAGCTTCCAGCATACTATTTATGATAGGAAAATTCGGCATCTCGTTTTACATTGGGCAAAGCAAAATCGGCACCACCTATGGTGCTGCCGGTTCGCTTGTTATATTGTTGTTGTGGGTATATTATTCCGCCATCATTTTATACCTGGGGGCGGAATTTGCAGAGGCGTGGAGTACCCAAAAGGGATCGTCGCTTCATCCCAATGATTACGCAGTATCATTGAAGACAGTTGAAATAGAAACAGACAAGGATAACAACAAAACAGTAAACACTAATCAAAAAAAGCCGGATGTAAAATAATACACGCCGCACCTTCAGGATGCAGCCCGTATGGATAATTTATTATTGTTGATCTTTGTCTTCCCCTTCCCCATCAACATGGTCCTCTCCCTTTCTATCTATCGCTTTCCTTTCTTTATTCAGCAGGGAACTAAGGGGTCCCTTCATATTTTCCTGGGGATCAGTTTTGTGAAGCGTTTCAGGATCGGGTTGCGAAGTTGGGTTGTCACGCGTTTCCTCCTCCTGCTTTTTGAGGTCGTTTCTTTTATTGTCTTCCATAATCAAGCTTTACTTAATTACGAAAAAAATTATGCCACCCTATTTTTTAACATACAAATTATAGGTTTGAACAATCAGGGTATCTTTATTCAGGATATTTACCGGGAACTTATCATCAAAAACATTGTTTAATCCTGCAAGTGATGAATAGTAATAACTCCCATTGGAGCCAGAATAAAAATCCACATAATTGATCTTTGGTATTGCCAATCCATCTGCGGTAACAGCAACATAATTATAATAGAATGTGGTAATCACATTACTTAAACCATTTGCCATGGCAATCGGAAAAGAACTATAGTAGGGTTTATACTTCCCTATATTGTAACTCACCTTATCAATATCTCCCCGATATCTTACGGTATCTATGCTTCTAAACTGATAATAGTTATCAATTTTAGTAACGGCATAAGGCTTATTCCCGATTTTTACATTGCTCTCATCAATTACTAAAAGGCTATCAGCAGATGAACCTCGAAGGCTGTCAGCATTAAGCTGCCTTGCATATTTAACCTTATATGTATTGATCAGGTTCTGGTCTTTTACTTCGCCCGACTTTGTAAACATTCTAACCGAACTAATATCGCCTACTCTATTATAAAAGTAGGTGCCGCTTTGCAGTGGCCGTGGGGCATCATCTTTTTTACAGGATACAAAGGCATATAAGCCAATGAAGATAATTACAAACAGGAACTTATTAGAATACAAACTCATACTTGGAGGTTTTAAGGTTACCCTAAAATTAAGATCTAACCTTAATAAATACAAGCGAATGTGCCAGGCCGGTATTATTTTATTACCTTCCGGTACAAAACATTTTATATGTCCCCAGTAAACAGAAGAGATTTCCTGAAAAATTCCGGTCTGGCTACCCTGCCCCTGCTAAGCCCCGTTTTGGCTACGGGTACCGGTCATAAACAATCAACCAGGGCTACACAGGTAATAAAATTCATGGGCGACGGAGAAATGTTTGAACCAAAAGATTACCTGAACATACTACAGCAGGCCACTATTGTGCAGGATTCCTATGGCGCTGGCGGATCGGTGGAAGCGTTGGAAAAAAAGTTTGCTGAAATAACCGGAAAAGAAAAAGCCATATTTATGCCCAGCGGCACTATGGCCAATCAACTGGCCATTGCCGTATTGAGCGGCGAAAACAGCAAAGTATTTGTACAGGATACCAGCCATGTTTACCGCGATGAAGCCGATGCGGCCCAATCAGTTTATCAAAAAAGACTAATGCCGCTGGCAAAGGACGAAGCTTTTTTTACGGCCCAACAACTGCAGGCTGCCGTAGAAGCGCTTCCTTATGAAGAAGTATTTAAAACAGGCGTTGGCGCTGTATCAATAGAAAATCCGGTGCGCCGCAGCAATGGACGAATGGTGCCTGTTGAAGAATTAAGAAAGATCAGCGCTTACTGCCGCGCCAACAACATAAAACTCCACCTCGATGGCGCCAGGATCTATATGGCCACTGCCTGGTCGGGCATTTCGGTTAAAGAGTATGCCTCGCTGTTTGACACCATTTATATTTCCTTGTATAAATACTTTGGCGCTGCCGGGGGCGCCATGCTTTGTGGCGATAAAGCCGTGATTGATAAAATGCCGCACCTGATAAAAGTGCATGGTGGCAGCATGTATGG
>CBIMFG010000098.1:0-8790 GCA_966243125.1 uncultured Niastella sp. | reverse complement strand
GGTATCGCTTGCGTGATCACTTCCCACTGAATAATAACTTTCTGGGGTTTCATTTAAGGATAGACTTTTGTTTAATTCCTCGCTGAAATATTTATCACAAATGGTATTTAATACGAACTCAAATTCTTTATCGTTTAATTTCTCCTGTAACGTTATGTCTAACCCTTCTTCTTTGGCTACGTAGAGTACTTTTCCGAAATTGCGGGCTAAGTAACCGGCGAAATCAATACTAAATGTAGATTTGCCCATTTTCGGTTTACCAAACACCATCATGGTAAATCCATTGGCCGGATCGCCAATCAACTCCAGCCACTTGCCAGTAAAGCCCAGCGTTTTAAACCGGACATTAGCAAAGTCCATGCTGCTCATAACAGTATCAGGCGTTAATTGATCTTTGTCAAGCCCTTCGAGTCCATTTTTGTGTTTTCCGCAACCACAGCCATCTAATGCCCTTTGAATACCTGCCAACGTAGCTTCCTGAATTGGCAGCACATCGGGCGTTGTAGTGTCTTTTATATAGGTACGGAGTGATGAAATTACCCGCTTCATTTTCTCCAGGTAAGGGTCATTGCCCGGAACTTTCTCTTTATCCAAAGCACCAGTGATAACCTGAAGCAATTTATCCGCTTTTTCCTTTGTTATTTCTTTACCCTGCATTCCAATGTAACGTTTCAAATAGGAAATAGAAAGGCGCACTTTTATAGATCCGGCAATTCCCAACATTTCAGCAAGCACATTGTCCCGGATTTTCAGGGTAGTACTTTTCCCCATGCTATTATACACCTTGATTAGGCTATTCTGAATATATTTTATCTGCTCGGCATAGTGAGAAGTTTTCCGTATCCTTTTTTCTACAATCGCTTTTTGAAGGGAGTTGATAAAGCCTAATATTTGTTCCTTAGTCTTTTCCTTACCATGCAGAAGCACAAATCGCTTAACAAACTTCACTTCTTCATCTACGTGCTCTACAGGTTTTGCATCGGCGGTAGAAATAGCAATGCGCCTGGGGGCCGGTTCTTTGGTCTTAGCATTCGGAGATGCATGTTTATCTGTTTCAGCAGATGGCTTGTTTTTACTTTTTTTTTCCTTTGCTGGCTGCGCTTTCTTGGGTTGTTTACCAGTTGCTTTTGGTGCGCTGGCTTTTCCCTGGTCCAATTGCTGCTCTAGTTTTCTGAAATAAATATCCACGGTTTCCCTAATGCCATCGCTTTCGTAATAATCCTCCCAGTTATTACCCTCTTGTGTCATATCAACCACAAAAGCATGGCTTTGCCTAATTGCTTCCGGCATTGTGGTGAAGTCTACATCCTTTATTTGGTCAAAATAGTTTTGCGGTGTAAGCATAGGATAGTGTATTAGGCGGCAAGTAATTGAAGTTTAATTTTGAGTGCTTTAGCTTCCATTTCCCGGCGCCGACGTTGATCCATCTTTACAACGGGTGCTTCTTCTTTAGGCTCAACCGGCGGCGTTGGAGGCAGTTCAATGGGTATTCTAGAAGTAGAAGGAATTGCCTGCTTTTCTATTTGCCTGAATTGAAAGCTGTTTACAGTTACCGATAAGCCATGATTTGTTTGCAAAACTTGCACAAAAGGGGTAATATCCTTTTCTTCAACCACTGCAACCATTTTATCTGAAGTTTTTTGAAAATTTTTACCATCAACTAATTGCAGGAGGTCTTTATCAAGATAAATGTCACCACCACGGGCGCGGCTGCCAGCCACAACAATTTTAAATAAGCCATCCCTTTTAATGAACGATAGACCATTATTCGTATCAATAGTATTACCCTGTACCAGTGTTTTAATAAGCGGCAATGCTTTGATAATAGGTACTGTTACATTATCTGCAACCTCTTGAACCGGGTCCCAATATTCCGGCATTAAGATACCCTTTTTAACCTGGTTGTCTAATGTAGTAAAGCTGACAAGTTTACCTTTAAAATCAGAAAACGCCTGCAACAAATTTCCGGTTATAACATGCCGGATTTTCCTATCAACATTCGTCTCTTTTATGTAGTTATCCCAGTTTTTTAATATTTCAATTCTATCTGGCTGTGGCATATCCGCGCTTACACCAACGATCGCATTGATGTCTTTACTGTATGATGCAGGAATAGCCAGGTATTTACTGCTATTAGCAATGGCAAACCGTAACTTAATTTGTGAGGGAACATAGGGATTTTTCTTTTTCATATCAACCATGTAACCAATAAATACGGCTGGCACAAGTTGGTTACCCTCCGAAAACGATTCAACTGGAAAACTGATAGACCGGGAAGGATAAAAAAAACGAAAAATCTTTATCAGGTATTCTTTGTTATTGTTCGCTTTAGTCTGTAGCAGTTCCATCTTTTTCTGCCGGGCTGCCAGTAACTCCTTTTTCCGTTCCTCAATAGCCGTATTCCAGGCATCCGGGTTGGCCTCCAGCTTGCGTATCTTCTTTTCTGTTGGTATTTCTATAATTAGCTGTTCATATCTGGCCGCTTCTTGTTCCTGTTCTTCCTGCAACCGCTGATAACTGAATTGTTCATAACCAGCTGATAGTTCCCGGGAAATGTCCTGCGGTATCTTTCCCTGCAAAGATTCAGTAAGCAGGTTTTCAAGCTCGGTTGTTGTGAAAGGCTTTTTCAACACATTCGCCTTCACTGTCTCCAGCACACTGTCATCTCCAAAACTGGAATCGCTTCCATTGCCCATTTTGACAACATGGGCGCTGACTGTTTCCGCTTGTAGGTTCATAGCTTCCACCTCTAGGTCATATTCGCCAATTTGTTGTAGATACTCAACATAATCATTATACCGCTGAGAAATCTCATTATAAAAATCCAGTTGCATTTTTGTAGATAGCACAGCGACTCGACCACTGACCCGGTGTGCGGCATCCTCTATTGCCCCTTCACTTCTGCCACCACTGTCACTCGAAGATTTTTCTAAGTGCAGCGGGTCATCCAATAGCCCATTGATAATAGGATTTTCCGCCAGGTACTCTAATACTAACTTGTCTCCCAATTTGTTTAAAAAATCTGGTACATCTAAAATTTTTGTTGACTGCTTCTGATTGGAGGTGGTGTTAGCATCGAGGCTTTTTAACTTCTTTTGTAGCATCATCATTAACCGTTTTTCAGCAGGTATAGCAGAAGTTACATAGTCGTATATTGGCTTTAAAATTTGTCCTGTTCTATTTATACGGCCCCGTTTCTGGACTTCAGTATTAATATCCAGTTCTGCCTGCAATACAATCATTACACGTTGGCGAACCTTATCGGCTGATACCTTGGCAGTAGGGATGGCATGAGCAGACGCACCGGTGGAACCACTTTGGTTAATCATTAAAACATCCACTTCATTATTGTTAAACCGCCGAAATGCATCATTGGTATTTATCTTTCTACGAGACAGAACAAGTCCCATGCCTGTCTTCATGTTTAATTGAAGCGAAAACTTTCGACCGGTAACCTCAGCAACACTGTAACCAGCATTTTGTAATATCTGCACAATAACATCAATGGGTGAAATGGTGATGCCGGTTGCTATATTCTTAATGCGCCGGGCAATATCGTGGTAAACAATACCAGCTTCCGGTGGCAAATCATTTAAAGCAAATGTTTTATAAATAGGCTGTCCATTTACATCCTTTTCTGTATAACGAAGCACGCCATCAAGCCCCCGCTGCAATACTTCTGAGAAGTCGGCATTAACTGTGTCTCCATCACCCACGGGCATACCGGTTTCATTTTCTAACGTTTCAATAAAACTACCCATTGTAGATGCAAAGGCAATGACTGGCTTTTTCCCTTCTTTTAAACGCATAATGGTTCTTTCTGCAACGGCTACCGCTTTTAAAGAAAAAAGCATTTGATTTATGACATTAAAAATCTTGCTGAAATATGGTTGATTATCCACGCCTGCCTGTGATGTTCCTTTACGCAATTCCATTTCCTTACCTTCAGCTGCTACTATTTTATCAAGGTCTTCCACTTCTTTATCTATAAACTTGCCTTGGAAACCAATAATATCGCGCAAAATTTCTGTAATGTTATCGGCGATGGCCCGGTGTTCTTCAGCTTTGTCATCGAGTGAAATATAATTCACTTCTACGCCTTCAAAACTTCGCTCACGGCGTAGCATCTGGCCTTCTGCAACAAGCTGGGAACTCAACACTTCCTGAAGTGCAACGCCCCCGCGTGTAATAGCTTCTACCAGTTGGTCCCGACTCATGGTGCAATCAGAAATGGCCGTCTTCATAGCATAAATTGGCATGTTATCGGGGCGTTTTGCAAAGGTGGCGCTTAAAAATGTAACCCCGCGAGTACCGGCTACCACGCCCTGCAAAAACGAACCTGTGTTCGAGGAACCTGAGCTATTATGCGCTTCATCCAGTATCATGATGTTATTCTGTGCAATCTCCATGAGGAAGCCAGGCTTTTCAGGCTTCTTATCAGGGCTATTAAACTGGCTGTATGTAGCTACTACAAAATCATAACCCGAAGGTAGCTGCCGACTTTGGAAAACTACCTGTTGCTCGTTTACCGGTAATGCCTGATATACTACATTACCATCTTCATCCTTAATGTCAGTTTTGCTTTCACGGCCATTGACTATAAAAGGACGCAATTGGCTACTGCCGATTGCAACCAGGTCACGGTATATATCGCTGAACAGATTGGCCTTTTCCGTCAGAAATATGGGCTGAAGCCCTTGTTGGGTTGCATACCGGATAATTGAGGCTGCCACCCTTCCTTTTCCTATCCCGGTCATATCCCCGATGATCATGCCCTGGCTACGAGCTTCAATATTGTAAATGGCCATACCTACAGCATCTATTTGTTCAGCGGATAACGCCTGACACAAAGCCTTTTTTGTGGGATAACCCAGTCGATGGCGAACAAAGTTATCCATATCTCCACCCACTTCCTGGCGTACGCGGTCAATGGCAGACTGTGTTTCAAAGGCCATACTATCAGGCACCTGTGTATCAAGCACCACACATGCCTGAGACGCTGGCCTATAAGGGGCTTCTAATGTTTCACCTAAGCTGCTCTTTTGTAATAGCTCTTTTAATTTCAATGCCCTTTTTTCTAAAGTCTGGGAACGGCTTTTCATACTCTGTCTCATTGCTTCATTAACACGATTATAAAGTTCATCAAATGTATTGATGACCACATCATGATCTTTATCAAAAAGTGGGGCTACGCCCTGGGGGGTAGGTTTTCTTCCATCTACCAATATCAACCTCACATTGACACCAGTACCTTGCCTTGTATAAAGTGTCTTACCATTTATATTAATAACATCAATTACATTATACCTGCTGTATAGGTAATTAAAGTATATCCGGTTACGCCCAGCTTGCATACGCCCCAATTCATCCCAACGGGTATGCCCGCCGATGATAATAGCCGCTTTGCCGTTATCGGTCATGGTGTCCAATGCCCGTAAGGACATTAATTGTTCAAGAGTGGTAATCTTGTAGCCATCATAATAAACAGGATCATTCAAAACACCGAATGGCGGGTTAGTTGTAATTGCTGAAAAACGCTTCTCGTAACCTTTAAACGGAATAGTCGCGTCTTGCTTTAACACCTTTGCAAACCCCTGTGTAAGCAAATTGCTGTTACGAACATCATCTATCTCATTCACATATACAAGATCGGGCTTTGCTGCAATAGTAAGTAACCCGTTACCTGCCGATGGTTCAAAGGCAAGACCATGTGTATATTGCAATCCGTCCAAACCACAGAATACACCTGCCAGAAATCCTATAGGTGCAGGCGTGGAATATTGTTGAAGTAAAATTGACTGACTTGTTCGATGTGATAAAATCACCTGCCGAGAATAAAGCTCAACAATCTTTTCATACTTCTGGTAAGTTGACAACAACGATTGTTGTGAAATGATCCTGGCGACATTGACAATAGCGAGTTCAGTAAGCTCCTTAATAAGCGTTTTATCGGTGATGCCAAAAGTGGAAGCCTCGCGCTCTACGCCTCGTTTATTTGCTGCATCACCTTTATTCAGTATCGCGATCATTCGCTTTACATACCCTCGCTTGTCCATTAACAATTTCATTTATTTTTTATAGCCGTCAGCAAAGAAATAATGGAATCTTGCTTACTCAACAATGTGGTGTTTTGAGTTTTATGGTCCGTTAATGTCGAGTCAATCGTTGTCAGTTTTGAAGTATGCGCTTTTAACTCAGTTAATATATCAGCAAGGATGCCTTTAATAAGTCCATCTGTTACTTTTATATCGGTCAGCAAACTTACCTCACTATCCTGTTTGCTCAGGCTGCCATTAAACAAACCCTTAATATCAGTCAATAAACCATTACCGGAAGTCTGCGCCTGGTTAATCAGCGTCAGGGTATTGCTTTGTGAATCAAGTTTTCCTAAGCTACTATTGAACAAAACCTTAATATCCGTCAATACGGTATTGACAGAAGCCTGCGCCTGATTAATCAGCGTCAATGTGTTGTTTTGCGCATCCTGTTTTAATAGGCCATTCTCGTTAGCCGTCTTTATAGCCGTGATTACTGCCAGTAAAGCCACTAACTGCAACGACTGCGATTTAATTTCCATAACCTGTTCCTCTACCTGGTGTATCAGTCGGTCATCGTTATCTTTTGCCTCTAAAAGCCGGTTATTAATTGCCACCAATGCATTAACCTGTAACTGCTGGAAATTTAGGTCTATTTGTAAGCTCCCTTGCCAAAGATTAATGAGTTGTTTAATTTCTATTAGTTGGTCAATTTGATTTTGCAGTTTCAATAAAGCCTCATCCTCATATAAGTTGGCGTGGTCAAGCATGTGTGCAATGGCGTCCCGTAGAGCTGCTATGTCTACCAAATTAGATGGCATGGTGACATCCGACAATTTTATTATAATTTCATTCAATGGACCTTGGCCTAAACTTATCTTTACACTATCATCACGGACAGCCTCTACACTCTTTATCTGAGTTTTAGCAAGTAACAAAACACTGCTGTCAGTCACCAGACGGATGCATCCACCATAACTATATATCTGAACACTCATCGTTATTTTTTTACAGTTTCAATAAGAACAATTTCCGCTACAATAGCCCCTACAAAACCACCAATCAATATGAAAGGCGTTTCTGGTTTTCCTTTTGCCTGAGCATACCAGTAAAAGGCAAGTGAACTGATAAGGGTAGTAGTAGCAATTACAGCTCTTTCCCGATTTTCCATACAAAAACTATTAGGTTATTTCAACGCATGCCAGGTAAACAGGCCGGCAGCAACAGCCGCCACGACACCCAACAATCCTTTGCCCCGTTTTTGCCTTTTTATGATTTTTCGCTGCTCGACGTTCTCTGCAATCAATGCAGTATGCTGGTCTAACAGATTGTAATACGTATTTTGTAAACTATCATTTTCAAAATGCTGCAGGTCAATGACACTATCCTGGATTGTAAGCCGTTGTTCAAGATTACCGATAAAACTGTCGTAAATACTGTCCTTTTTATTATTAAAGGCAACTACTTCCTGCAAAGTAACAGCCAGGCTATCGCAGTTCTGTAGTTTTGCAGTTGTGTCTGTAACGGTGTAATGAATAGTAAGCAAGTCATTAATGGTATGTTTTAAAGATCTATTTTCTTGCTTTACTTTCAGAATTGCAGATTGTGTGCTTACTGACTCTGAACGTAGTTTTTGATTTATCTGCCCTAACGAATCTATTTTAACATTATAATCGGCTATCTGCCGATCAAAGTCTTGCCGTAGTTGAGCGGTATTATCAATTACAACCAGCTTTCCTGCATTTTTATTACAAGAAATCAGTCTTATACAAACAATGGTAATGATAAAGGCTATAATGCCGGTAAAGATTAGCTTGAATTTTGAAGCTGTCATTGGGTATAGATTTTAAAAAGGGAATAATAATTATGATTGTGGCGGATGGCAACCTGGGCCACTGTTCTTTTCAAAGCTGTAACCAAAGCACCCGCTGGCGATAAGACTTGCAAAAGTGAAAAACATATTATCTGATACAGGTTTGTTGAAAAATTGCTGGCCGATCCAGCTAATAATAAGAACCAGCAACAGAATTGCAACAACCAGCTCCCGAAGGCTGTAACTGTGGTTTTTGTCTTTCAATAATTGCCGGAAAAAGTCTTTAATATTCATGAGTCATTATTGATATAATGATAGGTTATTATGGAAAGGCTGGCGGCTATTAATATACCCGCCAGCCCAATCATCAATTTTTTTTTGAAATCAGTTTTCCCTGTTCATCAAACTGAGGAATGCTACCGTCGGGCAACCCGGACAACAGAGTGTAGGTAAAACTGTTACCATAAAGATTTTTGTGGCGCTCCGCTAACTGAAGGAATACAGAAAAATCTTCGGCGTTGGCAAACACCTGGCAACCGGCAGAAAAGTTGTCAATCGTTTTAGTGGTACCAGTTGCCAAAGCTCTATGGATATTGATACCAAACAGCCCGGTTTCTTCCTTGCCTGTGTTATAATCCGTTTTGCCATCGCGGTTAAAATCCCGGATTACAGTGAGTGGGCGCACCTGCACTAAGGCCAGGTATTTGCCTCTGTGCATACCGAGTGCGTGGCTACCAATATATTGACCCGGTTTTAAAATGGCAGTACCCTGGGGAACCATTGGGGTTTTTAACCAATACGTGCCGGGATCTGTGGTTGCCATCCAACTAAGACTGGCTAATCTTCCAGTGTTGTCTGTAAACAGTACATTGATGCTGTCGTTAAAGACATTGGGTATACTGGTATTAGCCCTAATACCTATAATATTTAACTCGAATGGTC
>CBIMFG010000097.1:0-8807 GCA_966243125.1 uncultured Niastella sp. | reverse complement strand
CGATGGCAAGAACTGGTATCCCGTGTCAATGCCTGCGTTTTGGGCCGGACAGCCAAACCGGTATGGCTGGAGCTTTAGAAAGTATTCCCCCATTTTCAATAACATCAACAATACAGGCCCGGCCGATTCCTGGAACTATTACCTCATAAGACTGGCTGAAGTGTATTTATTGTATGCAGAAGCTGCAAAAGGGTTGAACGACAATGCCACCGCGTTGGAGTACCTGAATAAAACAAAACGCAGGGCTTATGGTTATCCGGTGAATGCAAGCTCAGCAGTTGATTATAAAACTTTAACTGACGCAACAGTAGCCGTTGGCGATCCGGTTTTAGGAAATAACCCGTTGTACTATGAGCGTTTTGCCGAGTTGTTCAACGAAGGTGGCTGGTGGTTTGATGTTTGCCGCTGGCGCATCGGTGCTTCTGAAGCCGCTTATTATGAAACTGCCATGAATGTAAGTGGTAAACTCGCCTGGAAAGACAAAACCTATAGCTGGCCGATTCCATTATCTGAGTTTAATTCTAATCCAAAGATGGCCGGACAGCAGAATGCCGGTTATTAAAATCAGACACTAAATAAATGATGAAACCCGTAATCGTATTATTGTACCTGTTATTATCCGTAGCATCCTACGCAACGCCACCATTGGAAATAAGCAGGGAGAAAATGAAGCTGCAGTTTTTTATAGATGAGCAGGGGCGACCGGTGTATGCCATTTTATTCAATGGCCGCGATGTGGTGAAACCTTCTACATTGGGTTTTATGCTGGAAACCGATTCGCTCTTCTATAAAAATTTTTCCCTGTTGAGCGTTGACCGGAAAGTAGTGGATGAAACCTGGAAACCAGTATGGGGCGAATGCAGCACTATTAGAAACAACTATGAACAACTCACGGTTCACCTGAAGCATGGTTCAGGCAAACTGCTGGATCTTGTGTTTCGGGTATTTGCCGATGGCGTAGGGTTCCGCTATGAATTCCCCAAACAAACCGGTCTTGTTTATTTTGTTGTAAAAGAGGAATGCTCACAATTTAAACTCGCTGGTAACCACAAAGCCTTCTGGATCCCCGGCGACTTTGATAGTAATGAATATGCTTATACACATTCCTTGCTCAGCGAAGTAAATAACACCCCGGTTGTACAGGCAGCTACAGATATTGCTGTTCGTACGGTAACCGATTCACTGGCGGTACAAACGCCATTGATGCTAAAAACAACCGATGGACTGTACATCAATATACATGAAGCCGCGTTGTTGAATTACCCGGCCATGCAATTGCATGTTGATAAAAAGGAATTCGCCCTTTCCTCAAACCTGGTGCCCGATGCGTATAATAATAAAGCTTACCTGCATGCACCTGCGCATACGCCGTGGCGCACCGTACTGGTAAGCGATAAGGCTGCAGATCTGTTAGCGTCAAAAACGATCCTTAACCTTAATGAACCGCCAACGGAACAGGACCTGTCGTGGATAAAACCCATGAAATTCGTAGGTGTTTGGTGGGAAATGCAAACCGGCAAAAGTACCTGGAATTATTCTGACTATGCCGATAGTGCCAACGCCAATGGACAATTAATTCCCAATGGCCGGCATGGCGCCAATACCGCCAATGTAAAACGGTATATTGATTTTGCTGCAAAGAACAAGATAGGTGGCGTGTTGGTGGAAGGCTGGGACCGCGGCTGGGAAGACTGGTTTGGTAACTGGAAGGAAAATGTGTTTGATTTTGTTACGCCGTATCCTGATTTTAATGTGAAGGAAATTACGGAATACGCGCGTTCCAAAGGGGTGACTATGATCATGCACCACGAAACGTCAGGCTCTGCTACCAATTATGAACGGCAGCTGGATACCGCTTTCCGGTTTATGCAACAGTTGGGTTACCCGGCCGTGAAAACCGGTTATGTAGGCCGCATTGTGCCGCGGGGTGAACACCACGATGGCCAATGGATGGTAAACCCCTACGAACGGGTGCTGCAGCAAGGTATGCGGGATCATGTAATGGTAGATGCGCATGAACCGCCACGTCCAACTGGTTTGCAACGCACCTATCCCAATTTTATGGCCTGTGAAGCGGCCCGGGGTAATGAGTACCATGCGTTCAGCAATGGCAATTCACCCGATCATGAAACCATTTTACCCTTCACCCGCCTTATGGGCGGACCAATGGATTACACCCCCGGCATTTTTAAACTAAAAGGCTATGCGCCCGGTATGCCCGACCGGTCGGTACATTCTACCCTTACCAAACAACTGGCCCTGTACGTTACCTTGTACAGTCCGGTTGAAATGGTGGCCGACCTGCCCGAGAATTACGAAGCCAAACCCGATGCCTTTCAGTTTATAAAGGATGTACCTGTTGATTGGGATACCACCCGAATACTGGAAGCCGAACCAGGCGATTATATAACCATTGCCCGCAAGGAAAAGGGAACCAACAACTGGTTTATTGGCGCCATTACAGATGAGCAGGCACGCTCAACAACGCTCTTATTAAACTTTCTGGAGAAAGGAAAAAAATACAAAGCAACAATTTATGAAGATGGAGTAGGGGCCAACTGGAAAACCAATCCCGAAGCCTATTCCATTAAAACAATAACGGTTGATAGCACAACCAAACTGAAGCTTTTGCTGGCAGCTGGCGGCGGTGCAGCCATCAGTATTATGCAGATGTGACAGGAGTAGTCTCCCCCTTACTCAAAAGCCTCCTGATAGTATTGGGAGGCTTTTTATATTTTTCAGGAAATAGTTAACTTTAGAGGCTTAAAGTCTAACAAGCTCAGTGGCATTGAGTTTAATATATACAAAATTTGCTGGACAATTTGGTTCCAGATTTCCTGTTTTAAGTCATGTATTTACTCAAATTGTTTTTTGGACAATTGCCTATCTATTTCTTGCACTGATAACCCACTTTATATTATTAACAGCAGGCCCCTTGCTGCACGCGAATATTAACCTGAAGGCCAATGTAACCATTGCCCTGTTCTTTGGCTTTTGTAACGGCTTTACTTCGGGATTTACAGACCAGATCTTTGAACGGCGATTTTTTTATAAACGGGCACTGGGGATTGTGATTATCCTAAAAGCTATTATCTCCTTTATCATTTTTGTAATTGTTATAAGTGTAGCAAGGTATTCGGTTTATCCATACGTACAGCTCCGTTATTTTAATGCGGTGGATCCCAATCCTGAAAAGTCATGGGAGCATTTCTTTCAATTGCTGTTGATCTATAATATAGTGGCCGGATTTATGATCAGTTTTATCAATCAGATCAATAACAAATATGGGCCAGGGGTGCTGATCCCTATCTTGCTGGGAAAATACAAGAACCCAAAGGAAGAGAACCGCATTTTTCTTTTTATGGATCTTAAGTCGTCTACATTGATAGCCGAAACATTGGGGCATTTAAAATACAGTGCCTTTATCCGGGACAGCTTTCTGGATATTAATGAGGTAGTACCTGGGTATAACGCGCAAATTTATCAATACGTTGGTGATGAAATTGTGGTTACCTGGACGATGGTAAAAGGCAAATTACCGCTGTACTGCATTCAGTTTTTCTTTGCCTGCGAAGCCAAGTTTGCAAGCAGGTCTGCGTATTACCTGAAGGAATATGGCCAGGCTCCGCAATTCAAGGCCGGGCTTCATAGGGGAAAAGTTACTGCAGTTGAAGTGGGAGAAATTAAAAGGGATATCGCTTATCATGGGGATACCTTAAACACTACGGCCCGTATTCAAAGCATTTGCAATGAGCATAATAAATACTTTTTAACATCCAGGCAGGCGCTGGAAAACAGTGGCGTTGAAAAATATTATGCGCTGCAATCATTGGGCACGATTGTATTAAAGGGTAAAAAACAAGCGATTGAAGTTGTCAGTATTGAAGGCCCTAAACTATAAAGAAATATCCTTCCTCATACAAACGCTGTTCTCCACGTTTTCATACTGGCCAAAATTTTTGATGCGCGTATAGCCTGCTTTCTCATACAGCCTGATAGCTTCGGGTTGTTTTTTACCGGTTTCTAAAAGGGTAGTGGGATACTCTAATTCAGCAGCCCATAATTCCAGTTCCCGCAAAATGTATAAGCCAATACTCTTTCCTCTATAATCTGGTTTAACATACATGCGTTTTATTTCTACCGTATGTTCATCATACTCTTTAAAGGCGCCACACCCAATCGGTTGATCGTTGAGGTAGCAAACCATGGCATGCTTTATATTTACGATCTTGTTATATTGATCATAAAAGGCATGTTCTGCTCCATCACGAATAGCGAGGTCTGCATCGAGGAGTTTAACCAGGCTTTGAAAATCTGCGTTGTTGGAATCGGTTCTAACAAAAGTTGTCATGCTGCAAATTTATTTAAGCCTTGCCCAGTTTCAATCTTTTCTTCCAGAAAATATACGAGAGAATACCGGGAATAAACCACACCAGCATAAAAGACATCCTGGGATCAACTGTTTTGCTGGCGGCAATGCCGGAATACACAGCGCCTGACAGATCAAAGAACAGCCCGGCATAAGCCCATTCTTTGATTGTTTTCAGCCCGGGAATTAAAATAGCAATGGAGCCAAACAGTTTGGCAAACCCTGTGAAAGGAATAAAGTAGATAGGGAAACCAAGCATGTCATGGATCAGGCCGATGGCCCTTTTATTAACCTGAATGCTGTCAATAGAAGAAAAGATCATGAGTGCAGCAAATAAGATGGTGAACACCCAATAGAGAATGTTGATGGTTTTTGGTTTCATGGTTGTTAGTTGGTTTTAACGAATATAAACAAAACTTATAACATGGGATGTCTACTTACCTTGTTCACATACCGCCACACCAACCCGGCTGTCTGCACAGCCATAATACAAAAACCATTTGTGGTGAAAGAAAACCAGTCCTTCAACAAACACGGTGCCGGCGGGATATTGCCCGCTTTTTTCAAAGGGCTCGGTAGGTACAAAAAATGGTTTGTCTAAACGCGCAATCACTTTTGTGGGATCGTTGAGATCAAACAAAACCTGTCCGGCAGCATAGGTATTGGCCGTATAAGCTGTGTCTCGCCCGGCGCCGGATCTGTTCTTTCCATTGTACAGCAGGAGTATGCCTTTCTCCGTAATAATAGCCGGCGGACCGCATTCGGTGAGGTCGCTATCAAAGTAGTTAGGCCGGGTGTTTACAACCGCTTTCAATTCGCCTTTTTCATTGAGCATGGGCTCCCAGTTTTTAAGGTCGTCGCTGGTGGCAATGTTCATAAAGCGTTCGCCCCAATACATCATGTATTTGCCATTCACTTTGGCAATCACCTGGTGACCATTTACCAGTTTGGTAACAATAGAGGCCGACTTGCTGGCCAGATCTTTAAACCTGCCCTGGTAAGCTTTATAAAACGCCGGACCGTGTTTTGTCCAGGTGGTTAAATTGGTAGAGGTAGCCACCGCCAGCCGCGGCACTTTCTTATTCCATTGGGTGTACAACATTACGTAGGTGCTGTCTTCCGTTACTGCAATGCGCGGGTCTTCGCACCCACCGGGCCATTCAAATGCGGTTTGATTATCTTTGGTGGGATACATGACCGGCACCGGCCAACGTTTCATGGTCAACCCATTGTCGCTTTCTGCAATGCCCAGTCTGGATGTTCGTTCACCAATTCCTTTGCCCGATTTGTCCTCGGCACGATAGATCACATAAATTTTATTGTCTTTGATGGTAGCTGCGGGGTTAAACACATCGCTGGCTTCCCAGGCTACGCGTGTTTTGCGCATGGGATCGGGGAAAATGCTTTGCGGGTTGGGCCGCAAAACCGGGTTTACTTTGGCGGGTCGAACAAACGGTCCCAACGCCCACCCGGGCAATTGCTCCTGTGCCAAAGCATACATGGAACAAATGAGTAAAGCAAAGGCGGCAAGCATTCGTTTCATACAACTAGTTTGGTTAGGGAATGGCTACGTCAATTATACGTCAACCCATCTTACAAATTCCTTTTATATGTATTTAAGGCAATAGCTGGTTCAATAGTACTAAGTTCGCTAAAAAAACAGTATGAGCAGGCGGGTATCCAGGCGGAAGTTTATCATTACCACTGCAACGGGTGGCGTAGGATTGGCAATGGGTAATATTAACCGGTTGGCGGCCGCAGCGGCCAGTCCGTTTTTGGCGGGCGACGATCTGTATGCACTCAGCAATTCTCTTTCTGCTACCTGGGCTTCCACTTTATTGGGCCTGCAAATAACAGACAAGGCCCAGGGGACCGATTATGGCGGCATCCGTTGCCCCGGCACGCAACACATTTACGGCCGTATTGGCGATACCATTTATCCTTTTATGCAGATGGCCCGCCGTACCGGCGATCATCGCTACCTGGATGCGGCGTCGCTGTTGTTTCGCTGGATAGAAACCAATGTGAGCCAGCCCGACGGTTCGTGGCTAAACGAAATAAAAGACAAGTGGAAAGGTATTACGGCATTTACGGTAATTGCGTTGAGCGATGCGATCCGCTTTCATGGCGATCTGATGGAGCCTGCGTTTAAAAGCGCCATCAACGACAGACTGGCCAAAGCCGGCGAGTTCATTTACACCAACTTTAATATCGACTACGGCAATATAAATTATGCCATCTCCGGCGCCTATGCATTATCTCTGTTGGGCACTATGCAGGATAACCCCAGGTTCAAAGAAAAGGGAAAGACGCTTATGCAGCAGTCCATGAAATTCTTCAGCCGCAACAATCATTTTATATTTGGCGAAGGCACGCCTTATTATGAAGCCAGTAAGAAAGGTTGTTTCTCTGTTGACCTGGGATATAATGTAGAAGAGTCGCTGCCCAATATGGCCTTGTATGGTTTGCTAAATAAAGACGAAGAATTGCTGGGGATGCTCACCGCTTCTTTACAAACACATATGGAGTTTATGCTGCCCGATGGTGGTTGGGACAATAGCTGGGGCACCCGTAATTATAAATGGACGTGGTGGGGAAGCCGTACCAGCGATGGCTGTCAGCCCGCCTATGCTTTGCTGGCTGATCGCGATCCCCGCTTTTACCGCGTTGCATTAAAGAACACACAATTATTACAGCAGTGCACTGTTAATGGACTGCTTATGGGCGGGCCGCATTACAACACGCATTATGTGCCTGTAAGTGTGCACCATACTTTTTGCCATATAAAAGCGCTTACCACCATTCTTGATCATGAACGCCCGGCAGTAAAACAGGAAGGGAAACTCCTGCCGCGTGAAAATGCTTATGGACTGCGTTTCTTTGAAGATATTCAAACCTGGCTGATCGCAACCGGTAAGTTCAGAGCTACGGTTACCGGGTACGACCGGGAATACAAAGCCATGCACAATGGCCATGCATCTGGTGGGGCGCTTACCCTATTGTGGCACCAACAAACCGGGCCGTTGCTGGTAGCCAGTATGAATAATTATCAGCTGGTAGAAGCGGGCAATATGCAACCCAATACAGATCCGCATACAATGGCGCTAACGCCGCGGGTGGAATTGAGTAGTAATGGGATAACGTATACGAATATTTCCTGCCTTGATGCTACGGTTACCGCAAAGCAAACGGGCGACACCATAATTGTACAGGCCAGCAGCCGGTTGGTTGATCAGGATCAGAAAGATCCTGCGCAGGGGCCGGTGGTTTGTCATACTGAATATATTTTCACCCCAAAGAAAATAACACTTTCCTTCCGTTGCGATCAGGCGCCTGATGTACGTATTGTAGTGCCCGTGATCTCGGCATCAACAGAAAAAATACAAATGGCCGGTAACAACAAAATAACCATTCAGAAAAATAAGGCGCAGGTAACAGTCAGCGCCAATCAACCACTCACGCGGTTGGAAACTACCGGCGATCGCTTTTTCAATTTTGTACCGGGGTTAGAATCAATACCGCTGGCCATTAATGGGCATGCTGGTACAATTGAGATTGCTGTACAGGGGTAATAAATAAACAATAATAAAAAAACCGTCCCGATTATGCCGGGACGGATTTTTTTTAAGGTGCTGTAAGTGCTGTTTTTCCGGCGACCGGTAACCAGTAACCGGAAACAGTTATTGTATCACCAGCTTGTTAGTAACTGGTTTGCCATTCAGTACAGACATTTCCAGGATGTAATTACCCGCAGGTAATTTGTGATCAGGTGTAATAGTGATCAGTTGATTGCTATTAGAAACCGCAACCCTTGTGTTATAAACAGACTGTCCTAAATGATTGAACAGTTGAATATGGTAGTTGCCGGTTGCCTGATTGATCAATTGTACATTGATCTGTTTGCCTGTTACCGGGTTAGGGAATACAACCGTTTGCGCGGGCAAAGGCTGAGTAGCTGTGATCATGCGGGCGCCCGGAAGTACGAACGTTACATAATTCAGGTTGAACCCGCCGGTTAATTCTACAATCCGCAAGGTTTGCACACCTGCCTGCAGGCTGGGTGTAGTAACTGTTATGGTTTGATATTTTTGCCAGTCGGTAGTATTGGGAACAGTAATAGTGCCGGAAATATTAACGCCGTTTAATTCAACATAGAACTGGCTGCCGGTATTGGGCGATGCAACACGCGCCTGAATGGTGTATACACCAGCGGTAGTAACGTTTACAGTGTATTTCATCCATTCATTGGCGTTTGTCCAGCCCACATCATAACCACCTTCGCTGCAATTTTCAATATCAACGCCTTCAGTGGTTCTGTATTGTCCGCCGGAGTTTACTGCATCAGCATCGTTGTAAGCAACACCTTGTCCGCCTTTGTCAAAATCTTCAGCTTCAATTTTTCCGGGGATAAGTTTATACCCTGCCAGGATTTGAGTTA
>CBIMFG010000096.1:0-8812 GCA_966243125.1 uncultured Niastella sp. | reverse complement strand
ATCAGTAATGAAACAATTAGAGCGATGGTATGATATTAAGGTTCAATACAGCGGTGCTGTTCCAACAATAACTTTTTATGGAAAAATGTATAGAAATGTAAATTTTTCTGGTGTATTGCAAATGCTTACTACCATGAATGTGAAGTTTAGAATGGAAGGAAAAACATTAATAGTGCTTTAGAATAAATATTTTATCCAAACAAAAAGCCAGCCATGTGGGGACATCGCTGGCCGGATGTATGGGTAACTCAAAAATAGTCCTGCGGGGACATCTATTAATCACCCAAACGCTGCAAAAGTATGCTAAAAACTGCTATTTGTACGTGGCCGGCCTGGTGGGGGCGCCCGTACATTACCAAAACGTTGAGAGTAATGAGGCTAACTATTATTTTGTTAACCGCTGGTTTTTTAAACGTTTCTGCCAAAGGTCTGTCGCAGAGCGTAACTTTTTCCGGTGAAAAAGTACCACTAAAAACTGTTTTTCAAGCTGTAGAAAAACAAACAGGTTTTCTGTTTCTTTCTCCCGAGTCTGTGTTCCTTTCTGCAAAGCCTGTAACTATCCGTGCAGAAAAACTGCCTTTAGATCAGTTTCTTACCAGGTTATTTGAAACGCAGGGCCTAAAGTATGTTATCAATGGTAAAAACATTTTTGTTTCAACAGTTGTTGCCGCTTCTGCCGGCCGGCAACCAGCTGAAGACACTTTGATAACTGTTCGCGGCCGGGTTGTGAATGAGAAAGACGAGCCGATTGAAGGGGTAAGTGTAAGAGTGAAGGGTTCAAATATTGGGACCACCACAAATGGCGCCGGCTATTTTACCCTGGCTCGTATGAACAGTAATGGCGTGCTTGTTTTTAGTAGTGTAAATATTGAAAGTGTAGAAGTACCGGTAAAAGGTAGAAATGATGTAGCGGTTGTAAAGGTTCAATCAAAGACGAAAGAACTGGAAGATGTTGAAGTAACAATTAATACTGGTTACCAAACCATCCCGAAAGAACGCGCTACCGGTTCTTTTGGCACCGTAAGTAAAGCACAGTTAAACAAACCTTCCATTGATATCTCGCAACGCCTTATTGGCGCCGTTGCCGGCGTACAGGCCCGTTCCATGGATGCGAATGGCACGCCTTCGTTCGAAATACGCGGGCAAACCAGTTTGTATGGCAAAGCCAGTCCGTTGGTAGTAGTGGACGGATTTACCGTACAGGGCGATTTCAGCAGCGTTAACCCGAACGATGTGGAAAGCGTTACCGTGTTGAAAGATGCGGCAGCGGCTTCTATCTGGGGCGCCCGGGCCGCCAATGGCGTCATTGTTATTACCACCAAAAGCGCCAAAAAAGGCACGCCGTTGAAAGTGGAGTTCTCCGCCTTTGCCAGGGTAGGAAAAAAGATGAACGTGGATTATGTGCGTCCGCTGGCCTCTTCGGCCGAATCGGTTGACTATGAAATGAAGGCATTTAACAACTGGAGCGCCCTGCCCAATTCCGGTTCGTTAAGCGGCAACGTAACCAAGGTGTGGTCACCGGCTACTGTAGCCATGAGCGAACAGTTCCTGGGTTATATTACGATGGCGCAAAGAGACTCCATCCTGAACCAGTTAAGAACACAGGACAACAGGCAGCAGATCAAAGACAACCTGCTGAGCAACCCTGTTAACCAGCAATACAATCTTACCTTATATGGCTCTTCCGGTAAAATGAGCAACGCTTTGTCGTTGTTGTTTGAAAAGAACCAGTCGGACTTTAAAGAAACCGGCAACCAGCGCTACATGCTCAATTACCGCACCACGGCCGCTATAGCCAAATGGCTGGATGTGGACCTGAACGCGATGGTGCAGCACATACGCGGCCACTACAATGGCGTTACCATTGCCGACCTCAACAGTTTTTCCCCTTATGAAATGCTGTTGAACCCCGACGGGTCTTACACCAACATCAGCCAGTACTATACACCCATTCTGCAGCGATTTGTGCCGATGGATAAATTCCCCTATAGCGATTGGGGGTATAATCCTATTCAGGAGATCCATAGCCGGGATAGCAGCATTTCGCAGTTCAATGCAAGGTTGCAGGCCGGGCTTACTTTTAAATTGATGAAAGGGCTTACCATCAACAGCCGTTTGCAATACGAGACGTTCAACAGCAACGACCGCAACCTGCGCAACGAAAACAGTTTTTATGTAAGAAAGACCGTGAACGAAGCAACCACCTGGACCCCGGGTTCCAATATACTTACACCCAACCTGCCCAAAGGAAGTATCCTTACGCAATCGAGGAGTAAAGTGGAATCGTGGAACTTCAGGAACCAGTTGAACTACAACCGCGTGTTTGGAGGCAAACACGAAATAAACCTGGCTGCCGGTACCGAGGTGAACAGCACGGTGGCCGAACTTTTCGGCTATCCCACCACCTATGGTTATAATGATGAAACCCTTACAACCGGTACTTTTCCGAACGGGCCCGGCGGTACATTCTTTCCTATCAGGGACTGGCTGGGCAATAACCAGAATTTTTCATACACCGGTTCGTTCACCTACAATACCGAACGTTATTATTCTTCCTATGCCAACCTGGCCTATACCTACGACAGGCGCTATACCATTTCGGGCAGCTATCGTACAGATGCGTCGAACCTCATCACCGACGATCCTAAATACCGCTATGCACCCTTCTGGAGTATCGGCGGATTGTGGAACCTTACCCGTGAGCAATTCCTGAATAGCGTTACCTGGCTCGATCGCCTGGGCCTGCGCGTTACCTATGGTTATAACGGCAACGTGGATAAAACTACCGCCTTCAAGCCATTGATCGCAACTGTGGCTACTCCCAATACCTGGACCAACGACTATACGGCTACCATCAGCAGTTTTGGCAATCCCTCTTTACGCTGGGAAAAAACCGGCACCTGGAACCTGGGCATTGATTACAGCCTGTTCAACGGCCGCCTGTTTGGTAAGGTGGATGTGTATAACAAAGCAGGCCGGGACCTGATTGCGCAGTTGTCGATTCCCGCCGTAAATGGCACCACTTCGCAAAAGCTGAACAATGCCAAAATGACGAACAGCGGCATTGAGCTGGAACTGGGAACCGCATTGCCTATCCGCAACAAAGACATTGTATGGAATGGCAATCTGAATTTTTCCTATAACAGGAATCGGATCACCGACCTGTTCCTGGCCAACTATACATCACCTAATTTATTGAATGGTGGCACCGGCGCCTATGTAGTGGGCTACAATGCCAATACCCTGTGGCGTTATGAATATTCAGGTGTACAGAATGGAGAACCAACCGTGCTGGGACCCGGCAAGGCGCCGGTAACTTTCAATACCGGTGTGCCGGGCGATGCGCGTACCTATTTGTTGAACATGGGTACTACCGTTGCACCGTATACACTGGGGTTCATTAACTCGTTTAAAGTGTATAATTTTGACTTCTCCTTTATCATAACCGGAAAATTCGGCTATGTGTTCCAGCGTAAAGGGTTTAACTACCCGCCCACCAGGGTACGCAGGGTGCTGCCCAATAACAAGCTCAGCGAAGTAGTCACCGGCGATCCAGGCAAAATAATACCCTTGCCGCTGACCCCCATTGAGCCGCTTTATTATTTCTGGTCCAACTTTCACCAGTACGTTAATTACCTCATAGAGAGCGCCTCGCATGTGCGCCTGCAGGAAGTGAGTGTGGCGTATACCATTCCGCAGCCATTGCTGAAAAAAATGCATCTCAACAACCTGCAGTTCTATGCGCAGGGCAATGACCTGCATACCTGGTATGCCAACCACGCCCATGAAGATCCCGAATACCCATTGGGCACCCTGAAACCAATGCCTAAACTAACACTGGGTCTCCGGCTCGATTTCTAATCTTTTAACTACTATTGAATGAAAACGATTATAAAATACTGCATTGCATTAGCGTTCACCGCCGGCCTGCTAACGAGCTGCAACAAGTTCCTGGATGAGCGGCCGTCAAAAACCTCCTCCCTGGTAGTAACTACCACCGACCAGTTGAATGCTTTGCTCAACGACTATACCCAGTTTTACGCCGAGAGCAACAGCACCGCCATTCTGAGTACAGACGATTATGGCCTTACCACCGCCATCTATGATGCCAGGCCGGGCATCTTTTCGCCCATTACCGTTCAGTATAACACCTGGGATACGGCGTACCTGATGGATGACCCCGGGCAATCATTCTGGAGCAGCGAATACCGGAAGATCTTCACCGCCAACATGGTGCTGACGTATGCCGACGAGGTGACCGGTAGCGACCAGGACAAAGCGAACCTGAAGGCCGATGCGCACTTTATAAGAGCCTACAGTTATTTTCAACTGGCCAATACCTTTACCCTGCCCTACGCAAGCGGCAAAGGCGACGAGCCAGGCTTACCGCTTAAACTCACCATTGGTTTCGACGAGCCCGTAGCACGTGCCCCTTTATCGAAAGTATATGAACAGATAGAGTCCGATCTCACCGAAGCGATGGCCGTTAAACTGCCGCTGATACAAAACGGCAAGCCCCGTCACTGGCGCGCCAACACGGCCGCAGTGAATGGTTTTGCCGCCCGCTATTACCTGGCCATGAACAAATACACCGATGCATTGAAATACGCCAACCTGGCCCTGCAGGAGTACAGCACCCTGGTTGATTACAATACGCAAATGCGTTATGGCCGCGACCAGGTGCTGACCATTAATCCCGGTCCCAATGCGCAAAGCGTTACGCTGAAGTATCCATACACGCATGATAACCAATCCGACTTCACCGATATGATAGGCTGGCCTGAATTCCTGTATTTCAGGATGCTGAACTACGGTACATGGTGGTACATGCCCAGCACCGGGTTGTTGAACCTGTACGACCAGGCGCATGACCTGCGTTACCTGTATCATTATGTGGAAGGCTACTCGTACGATCGTGGTATGATCAGCCCTGCCTACAATTATCCCGGTTATATATTCTTCTATAAAGACAGGATCCCATCGGGCCCCACCACCGCAGAAATGTGGTTGATAAAGGCGGAAGCGCAGGCGCGTACCGGCGACTTCAATAGCGCTATGACTACGCTGAACACCCTGCGTGCAAAGCGCATGACACCTGGCGCCTGGGTGAACCTGACGGCTACCGGTAAGGACGATGCGATCAAAAAAGTACTGGAAGAAAGAAGAAGGGAAATGCCGTTCGTACATCGCTGGTTTGATGTACGCCGTTATAACAACAACGATGATCCAAATGATGATGTGGTAATGACGAAGAGCTTTTATCCATATACATTATCATCGGTATTGTCTACCCAGCCTGTAAAAACGTTTTCGATGCCTGTTAACTCGCGCCGTTTTGCAGCGCCGCTGCCAAGAACGGAAATGATCAGCAGCAATGGGGCCATTCAGCAGAATACCTATTAATGAATTACTTCAATAACATTAGTATATGAAAAGATTATTGTGGATCGTTTTTATTTTTTGCCTTTGTGATGCGCAGGCGCAGGTAGATTCACTGGTGAAAGTGATAGAATCGCGCAAGGACAGTGTGAATGCCCTGCGTGCTTACCTGGCCGCTATGGGTGGCGCCACCAATGAGGCGGTGGCGCAGTTCAATACCTGGATGAAAAAGTTCCCACAGTCGCCCAGCTTTCCGTATATACTGGGCGAAGCCTACTATAAAAAGCGCGAGCGCATGAAGGTGATAGAAAACTGGTTGAAGGTGTTTCCAATGAACCGGCAATTTGAAAAGTTAGAGAAGCTTTGGCCCATAGTGGTAAAATCAGATTGGGACATTGACATTCCGGTTACGCCCAATACAATTGATTCGTTGAAACAACTGATCGTGGCGCACCCTGATAGTTTGTTGCCTATTCGCCAGTATGTTTTTGTGGCTGGTGACAATGAGGAAGCCACCGTGCAACAGTTGGAAGCCTGGGAAAAACAGTTTCCCCACTCGGCGGCCATCCCATTGGCCATGGGACTGAAACTGTATAATATTGAAAGTCCCAAAGCAAAACCCTGGTTGTTGAAAGCGGCGGCATTGCAACCAGGTAATGCGAATATTTGGGTAATGCTGCACCTCGATGCCGAACGCTGGGGTGATAAAGAAGCGGCGCATGAGTACATGGGTAAAGCATCAGCGGCCGCGCCGGAAGATGCCAATTACGCCTATTATTATATCAGGTATTATGAAGATACCGATCTTGCTGTGTGGCGTACAAAAATTTATGAGCTGGTAAAACGTTTTCCCAATGATGAACGCGGTGCCCAGGCATTGTTGCAGGTTGCCTCCCATGAAAGCGATGCGGCCGGGAAAATAAAGGTGTTGGAGCAGTTGCGTACCTTGTATGACCCGCATAAATTTGCATGGTCCAATAAAGGTATGGGTGTGTTGTACGATACTTACCTGGAAGCCGGCCAAACCGCCGAAGCAAAGCGGCTGGCAGTGGCAATGGGTACGGATGATGGCTGGGATCTCAGGCAAACGCTGGCGAGCGGCATGGAGCAGGTGAATACATTGATGAAGGCCAAAAAATACCCGGAAGCGTTGAAACAACTTGCCCGGTTAAAGGCGCCGCGTAGTTCGGATTTTGCGAATTATTTGTTCGTATTGAAAGCTACTGCCATGCATAAGAACGGCCAAACACAGGCGGCTTATGACAGTCTCATAGCCCTGGAGTCAAAATCGCCGGATGACCACATACGATCATGCCTCACCACATTAGGCGCAGCGCTGAAAAAGAGCAATTCAGATGTGGAGAAAGATATCTGGCAGGCCAGGGAAAAATTCATCACACAGGCGCCACCTTTTGAATTGGGTTTGTATACCTCCAATAAAAAAGCAGCTTTATCAGACTATAAGGGCAAAGTGGTATTGCTTACTTTCTGGTTTCCCGGTTGCGGTCCCTGTCGCGCCGAGTTCCCCCACTTCGAAAGCGTGCTGAAAAAATTCAAGCGAAATGATGTTGCGTATCTCGCGGTGAACGTAATGCCCCTCCAGGATGATTACGTGCTGCCTTTTCTCCAGGGAACCGATTATACCTTTACGCCTTTGAGGGGCACCGCCGAATGGGCTGAACAAAAGTATAACGTGAGCGCACAACCCACCAATTTCCTGATAGACGGAGATGGCCGCATTGTGTTCTCGAATTTCCAGATAAATGAAAACAATGAACGCATGCTTGAGTTGATGATAGCTTCGATGCTGGCGAAGGGCAACAGCGGCACACCCATGAATACTTTAAATTAATATCCTTAAACATTTTGTTGTTTCAAATAAAAGCAACAATTTTGTTTTATGATAATCAACATATATACAACGGGCGTTACGTCTACCACTGGTAGGGGGCTCGTATGTATGTAGTTTAAATACTTATAGTAACATATTGAGGCCCCGGTTATACCGGGGCTTTTTGTTTTATATAAATGCTAATAGGTCAATAGAATGAATATAAACATTAGATTTCCCGATGGCCATGTTCGCCAATATGAAGCTGGCGTAACAGGGCTTACTATCGCCAGGTCGTTGTCGGAAGCGCTCGCCCGCCATGTGCTTGCCGTAAAAGTAAATGGCATTGTAAAAGATCTGTCGGTTTCAATAACGAACGATGCCACCGTTCAATTTCTTACATGGGATGATGCGGAAGGAAAGAACACATTCTGGCATAGCAGTGCACACCTGCTGGCTGAAGCAGTAGCAGCACAGTTTCCTGGCGTTCAATTTTGGGTGGGGCCTGCATTGGAGAATGGTTTTTATTACGACATGGACCTGGGTGATCGAAAAATAACCGAGGAAGACCTGGTTTCCCTTGAAAAGAAAATGAATGAGCTGGCGAAAAAGAACAGCGTTTACATTCGTAAAGAAATTTCTAAACCGGAGGCTGTTGCCTATTTCGAAGAAAAAGGAGACCCATATAAATTGGATCTGCTGCGTAATCTGGAAGATGGTAACATTACTTTTTACACCCAGGGCAATTTTACAGATCTATGTCGTGGACCACATATTCCCCATACTGGTTTTATTAAGGCCATCAAGCTAACCAGTATTGCCGGCGCCTATTGGAAGGGCGATGAAAAGAATAAACAACTAACCCGTATTTATGGTGTTACTTTCCCCAGTCAGAAAGAGCTGAATGAATACCTTTTGCTGCACGAGGAAGCCAGGAAGCGCGATCACCGTAAACTGGGCAAAGAACTGGAGCTGTTTGCTTTTTCTGAAAACGTGGGGCTGGGCCTGCCATTATGGTTGCCTAAAGGCGCCATGCTGCGGGAAAGGCTGCAGCAATTTTTGCAAAAAGCGCAGCTTGAGCATGGTTACCTGCCGGTCATGACCCCACACATCGGGCATAAAAATCTGTATGTAACCTCTGGCCATTTTGAAAAATATGGCAAGGATAGCTTTCAGTCCATTCATACGCCGCAGGAAGGAGAGGAATTTTTACTGAAGCCGATGAACTGTCCGCACCATTGTGAGATCTATAAGACATCGCCAAGAAGTTATAAAGACCTTCCGTTGCGCCTGGCTGAGTTTGGCACCGTGTACCGTTATGAGCAGCATGGCGAATTGCATGGCCTTACCCGTGTGCGCGGCTTTACACAGGACGATGCGCATTTGTTTTGTATGCCAGGTCAGGTAAAAGAAGAGTTTAAAACAGTAATTGACCTGGTTTTATATGTATTTAAATCCCTTGGTTTTACTGAATATACCGCACAAATTTCATTGCGCGACAAGACAGACCGGAGTAAATACATTGGAAGCGAAGAGAACTGGGAAAAGGCAGAATTGGCTATTATAGAAGCTGCTGCGGAAAAAGGATTAACTACTGTAACC
>CBIMFG010000095.1:0-8880 GCA_966243125.1 uncultured Niastella sp. | reverse complement strand
TTGAGCCAGGCAAATGCTTTGCGATCGAAGTTCTGACTGGTAATGTATTCAATGCTTTGCCAGCGGGTAAGCATATTTACCAGGTTACCTACTTTTACGTTGCCGGCTACTGCGCCAACGGCCGCCCCCCGGCCTCTCCCAGTGGGGGAGGAGATTGAAACCAGGAAGTGTCGCATCATCTTCGGAATGGCATCGGGATGCAGATGCGTATCGGCATCAATGCAGATCACATACTCCGCTTTTGATTCTTTTATTCCAAAATTCAGGGCCGATGCTTTGCCGCCATTGGGTTTGGTAAATACCTTTACCCGACTATGGTGCTTAAAAGCATCGTGCACTTTTTCATACGTACCGTCTTTACTGCCATCATCAACAAAAATGATCTCGGTATTGGGCCAGTTGGTCTTTAATAAATTGTTTACCGAGTTAACCGCATTTACAACTTCGTTGTAAGCGGGCACAATGATAGATACCAGTGGATATTCGGTAATGGCAGGCCATACAATTGCTTTTTCCTTGCGGCGTTGGCGGGTGGCCAAAAAGGCCATAAATGCCAGCCGGGCCATCGACAATATTATAAACACCACAAACAAAGCAAACAATATTCTGCCTGCCCAATAACCCGATTCGGCCAGCAGGTAATTCAATTGAACCAGGTAATAATCTTTGCCCTTGGGCACTGCCGGCATCAGCTCGGCTTTTTGTTTACCCAACAAATCGGCAATGGTGGTAAACTGATAGCCCTGGCTTTTAAAATATTCAATAATGCGGGGCAGGGCCTTAATGGTTTCACTGCGGGTATCGCCACCGGCATCGTGTAATAAAATAACGTTACCGCTTAGGCCGGCTGCGGTCAATTCCTGTTTGCGTTTGATGGTTCTTGCCACAATGCTATCTGCCGAAACGCCGGGTTCCCAGTCGAGCGGGTCAACCGATTCACCAACATCCAGATAGTTCTTGGTACGGGCAATGGCTACGGGCAGCAGTTCTTCCATTTTCTCCGGTTCAAAATCGGCGTTGTAAGGCGCCCTGAACAGGATGGTGGAGTGTCCGGTAATACATTCCAGCAGCAGGCGGGTGCTTTCCATTTCAAGCAATGCCCGTTTGGGCGAAATGTCTGCCACGTTAGGATGGGTAAACGTGTGGTTGCCCAGTTCGTACCCTTCTTTATACATCCGTTTTACCAGCGGAATATTCTTTTCCGCATTGATGCCTACCAGAAAAAAGGCGGCTGGTACTTTTTCTTTTTTCAGAATGTCCAGCACTTCGGGCGTCCAGGTAGGGTCGGGGCCATCGTCAAAAGTGAGCACCAGTTTTTTAGGATCGGCGGTGCCGTATTTTTTAACCACAAACATACTGGGCAAACTATCGTAATGTTCTTCACTAATGAGCATATCGGTGCTGTCTATTTCAGGTCGTATGCGGCCATCAACAGGTGTGCTCAGGATATCAAGCACCTCACCTTCGCCCATATAATCTACGTCGTTGCTCGATTGTACGCGAATGAATTTATTAAAGTCGAACGAAGTCAGCGCGGTCTTTTGCATGTCCTGACTATAGAATTTCCAAATACGGCTGTCTTCACTGCCCAGGCGCCACAAGGCTGCCCCGGCCATGCCATATTCAGTAGCAAAACGCAGGCTGTTAAAGGTGGAGGCGGCATCCATAAAGTAAACCTGGTGTGGTTTATCATCATCGTCGTAATAACTGTAATGCAGGTTATAGGAGTTGTTATCGAAATCAATAACGCCTTCCGATTCGCGCGCGGTTGACAGTGCCTGCTGATACGTAATGTTGGTTGCAGGGCCATGTTGTGGCCAGTCGTACCCATACGCGGCCAATGCCAGTATTAATTTGTTAGAAGGGATCTTGCGGGCCACTTTGTCTACGGCAGATTCAATCCATTGCTGGTGGGCAATAGGGCCAGGACCGGTGTTATCGGCATACTGATCGTACGCCATCAGAAAAATATAATCGTTGTATTTGGCCAGTTCTTCATAATTGTAATCGTTGTTGAAAGGGGCAATGTCCTGGGTAACGAGTAATCCCTTTTCGTGCAAACGGGTATACAGTTCTTTTTGAAAAGCTATCAGCGGTTCATCTGAATTTTCCTTCAGTTCTTCAAAGTCAACGTTCACGCCAATAAAATGATTCTTCTCCAATATATTGATCACATCCGTGATCAATCTTTCCTTTTTAGCGGGGTTTGTTAGAATGCGGTGTACCGGTTCGCCCAAAAACTGGGTTTTAAAATTGTTGCTGAGAATAGGCATTATAGGCACGCCGCTTTTTTTCATCACGGCTAATGCGCGGTCATCAACCTGCGTGGTAATGGTGTCGGCCTTGGGGTCAATGAACATCCATTCAGGGATCACGAGGTTGAGGTTGGATATATTTCGTTGCAGCGAATAAAACGATTGCGGGTCCCAGGCAACATAAAAGGCTGAGCGAATGCCGCAAGGAAAGCGGTTGAACGAGGCATAAGCAGGCGGCAACTGATACTTAGGCGCAGTAGGGGCCAGCAGGGCGGCTTTCTTTTCCGCCGCTCTTTTTTCTTTATGGCGGATGTATTTTTCAAAACCAGGCGCCCATTTTTTTGAGATAGGAACTTCGTGGTTATCCGGGAAGCCATTGGTTAACTGGGCGGCGTGGTTGTTCAGGTTGGGAAGCGCAGGTGTATACACCTGATTGAGCGCTACGATCAACACCGTGATCGCAAAAACAATTCCCAGCAGTACAAACAGGAGTGTCCATCTGAAACCATTCCACCGGGTCGATGAATTAGTCTGGAAAATTTGCATACATGTCGGTTTAATTAGGTTGTTTGTCTATTTACTAGACTATGAATGCAAAGTTGGTTCGGAGATAAATTGTGGGAGGTTAATGCGTGGTTAAGTCACGGGATATAGGTTAATGGGTGGTTAATTGGTTTCAAGTTTCAGGTTCCATGTTTCAAGTTCCAGGTTCCAGGTTCAGTGTTCTTAATTCTATGTACTGAAGGCTGCGGTGGCTTGCTTTTCACTTCAATATTTAATATTCAACATTCAATATTCAACATTTTGTATTCACCTTTTCATTTCTCTGTTTCTCATTTTTAATTCTTCATTTCTCTGGCCATCCCCATATAAAACAAAAAGCCCCCCGTTAAACGAGGGGCTTTTTTATAAGAAGAAGATTGTAATTACGCTTTATTCGTCACCGTCGCTTTGGGAGCAGTTGATCCGGCTTTAGGAGCAGGAGCTGCTTCGCCCAGCGGTTTGTCTTTGGCAAAGTCGATCAGGATCGGCGCTGCTACAAAGATGGATGAATAAGTACCGGTAATAACACCAATCAACATGGCGAATGCAAAACCTTTGGTTACCTCGCCACCTACCAGGAACAGGATCAGGATGGTCAGGAACACGGTGAGCGACGTCATAATAGTACGGCTCAGGGTATCGTTGATCGCTTTGTTAAGAATGGTTGTTTTATCGGCGCCGTGCATGGTATGACTGTATTCGCGAATACGGTCGTACACGATTACGGTATCGTTCATGGAGAAACCAATTACCGTTAAGATGGCCGCAATAAAGTGCTGGTCAATTTCAAGCGGGAATGGCACCACATCTTTCAGGAACGAGAACACGGCCATGGTTACCAATACGTCGTGCAACAAGGCTACAATGGTACCTACTGAATATCTCCAGTCGCGGAAACGGATGAAGATGTAGATGGCGATGATCAGCATTGACCAGAAAGTAGCCCACTGAGCACCTTTCTTCAGGTCATCAGAAATGGTGGGGTTTACCTTGTTACTACCTTCCAGCAAACGGTTGTTGAAATCCTGTTGGGTAGTGCTTTCTGGTAAGAAAGGTTTCAAACCAGTATACAAGGTGCTTTGAACAGCTGAATCAACAGTGATACCGGTTTCGCTAACGCGGTAATCGGTTGTAATGTTCAGTTTATCTGGACCACCATATGTTTTAATGGTAGGTGTACTTCCGAAGGTTTTTTCCAGTGCATTCCGGATCTCTTCTGCATTTACTGATTTACCAAAGTTCACTACATAACTTCTACCACCGCTGAACTCAACCCCATATCTGAAGCCGTGGAAGAATGAAGCCACACCCAGTAATAATACCACTGCAGAGATTATGTAAGCCACTTTGCGGTACTGAATGAACTTAAATGCCGCGTGTTTGAAGATGCGTTTTGATAAACCGGTGAAGTATACGAAGTGTCTGTTTTTGTTGGTATAGAAATCAGTGATCAGGCGTGATACCAGGATACCGCAGAACAACGATAACAGAATACCGAGGATTTGGGTGGTAGCAAAACCTAATACCGGACCTAAACCATAAATGAACAGGATGATAGCCGTTAACATGGTAGTGATGTGGGCATCCAATACCGGAGGTAAGGAGCGCAGGTAACCGGTTTTAACGGCCTGTGCGTAGGTATTACCTTTTGACAGCTCTTCTTTAATACGTTCAAAGATGATTACGTTGGTGTCTACCGCCATACCAATTGTTAACACCAAACCGGCAATACCGGGTGCTGTTAAGGTGGCATTCAGGGCGCTTAATACACCGATGGTAAACAACAGGTTCAATATTAAGGCGATGTTGGCTACAATACCAGCGGTATTATAATAAACCAGCATCAGGGCGAAGATCACGATAAATGAAATGGCGAAGGCCATGATACCGCCATTTACAGCCTGCGTACCAAGGGTAGGTCCTACCACTTGTTCCTGAACTATGATAGCGGGTGCTTCCAGTTTACCGGCTTTCAGAATGTTAGCCAGGTCATTGGCTTCCTCAACCACCAGTTGCTGGTTTTTACCACCAGAACCCATGGTAATACGGGAGTGACCACCTTCAATTTTTTGAATTACGTTAGGCGCGCTGTAAACGATGTCGTCCAACACAATGGCGATGGGTTTGCCTACATTCTTTCCGGTAAGGGTTGCCCAGTTATTACCGCCAACGGGGGTCATTTCCATGGCAACAGCCACTTCGTTGGTAACCTGGTCAAACTCCTGACGGGCATCTTCAATAGCGTCGCCTTCCAGGAAAGCTTTGTCTTTACCGGGAATAGTTTTAATAGCATACAAACGGAGGAAATTGCTCAGTTTGCCATCGTCGTCGCGGTCTTGTTTACCCCACAGGAACTTCAGGTTGTTGGGGAAGCTGTTACGAACCACGGGAATGTTCAAATATTTATTTACCGCAGCAGTATCGGCTAAAAGCACATAACCCAATGAAGGAGAATAGCTCACTTTTTGGGTATTGGGATCCTGTTGTGGAGGAATGAATTTGATTTTGCTAACCAGAATGTTCTTGGTAGTAGTATCTTTTTTAGCAACACCGTTTGAATCTACAGTAGTAGCCGACATATATTCATCGAGGGCTTTAGAGGCGCTCATTACTGAGTTCGACAGCTCTTCCAGGGTGTATACTTCCCAGAATTGCAGGTTGGCGGTTGATTGCAGGTATTTACGAACACGCTCAGGATCGCTGGCGCCGGCCAGTTCCACGGTGATGATACCTTTGTTTTCGTCGAGGTTGATGTTGGGTTGCGCTACACCGAACTTGTCAATACGCTTACGCAGAACCTGGTAGGTCTGTTTCATGGCGGCATTGGCCTGATCGTGAATGTAGTCCAACACTGCGCTGTTAGAAGAGTTGCCAGACAGTTTGTTGCTGGTTTTAACGAACAAAGGAGCCAGTTTGACGCCGGGGTTTTGTTCGTTGTAAGCAGCCGCAAACAGATCGATGAAGTTTTGATCGCTGTTTAGTTTTCTTCTTTGCGCTTCACCGATGGCTTTCAGTAATTGTGGATCTTTTGCATTGTTAGCCAGGCCTTTAATGAGGCCGTCGAGGGCTATATCCATCGTTACGTTGATACCACCTTGCAAGTCAAGACCAAGCAACAATTCGCTTTCTTTCGCTTTCTGGTAAGTTTGACCCCACCAGGTAATTTTTTTGTCTCTTGTAGCAGTCAGCAAGCTATCGAGATAAGCGTCATGTGCGTTGTCCACGGTATCCTTGTAATAGGCGCGGGCTTCGGTGTTTGTTGGGTACTTTTGTTGAGGAGTAAGGGGATAGGTCCGTTTCACATACAGCTCTGCTTTTTTACCCTGTTCTTTTTCGTGCTGGTTTACAAACCAGGTAAAGGAAAGCTGGTATAAAGAGATCAGGATCAACAGACCTGCAAAAATGCTAACCAGTGCTCTCATTGGATTGTTTCGTTTATTTTTTTAGAGTTGGCAAAGATAGTGTTTTAGACCAGAAACCGGGTAGTTTGTTGGCGTTTACCTCGCTTCTGGCGGCCATTTTCCGGAATTTCCGTTGCCGGTTGCCAGTTACCGGTTACCAGGCCTTGATTTTTATGCCTCCCGACTGGTTTTTCGCCGCCGGAAACTGGTATCCGGAAACCGGTGACTGAAAAACCGGGGACATACAACGTAAAATTCCCTTGTAAATTTTAGAAAATCTGCAATTTCAAATTAACTACTTTTGCGGCACAAAAAAACTACCAACCTAATTATTAGTTATTAGTATGCAACTATCATCCCGTTTACAGTTATTCAACGAGCCTGAAACATTGAAGATGGCTAAGTTGGGCCGTGAATTGCGCGCCAAAGGTATTGATGTGATTGACCTGAGCCTCGGCGAACCAGATTTTGATACGCCTGAGCATATTAAGGAAGCTGCCAAGAAGGCAATTGATGATAACTGGAGCCACTATACTCCTGTTGCCGGTTATCCTGAATTGCGTGAAGCAGTTTGTACCAAACTGAAGCGTGATAATAATTTGTCATATAAGCCTGAAAACATCATTGCTTCTACCGGCGCCAAACACAGCCTGGCCAATGCCGTATTTGCAACCGTGAGCAAAGGCGACGAAGTGGTGATCCCTACTCCTTACTGGGTTACCTATTCAGAAATTGTGAAACTGGGCGAAGGCGTGGTGAAACTGGTTCCCACCAAAATTGAGAATAAGTACAAACTTACTCCTGCCGAGCTGGAAGCTGCGATGAGCGATAAAACAAGATTGTTCATCTTCTCTTCACCCTGTAACCCCAGCGGCAGCGTATACAGCAAAGCCGAGTTGGAAGGACTGGCCAGCGTTTTCCGCAAATTCCCTAATTGTTATATCCTGAGCGACGAAATTTATGAGTACATCAATTTCGTAGGCAAACACGAAAGCATTGCGCAGTTTGAAGACCTTAAAGACCGTGTAATTGTATTGAACGGTTTAAGTAAAGGTTTTGCCATGACCGGTTACCGGTTAGGTTACCTGGCTGCACACCCTGATGTGATAAAAGCCTGTGAGAAATTACAGGGACAGTTCACCAGCGGTACCAACAGTATTACCCAACGCGCAGCCATCACCGCGCTGACTACCGACCTGAAACCTTCTATGGAAATGACGAAGGAATTTGAGCGTCGTAAGAAACGCGTGATCGAAATTATGAATACCATCCCTGGCCTTACTTTCCCTGAGCCAGATGGCGCCTTTTACGTATTCCCAACCGTTAGCGCTTTCTTTGGAAAAAGCGATGGTGAAGAAACGATCAAAGATGCCGATGACCTGTGTATGTACCTGCTGAACAAAGCACACGTATCTACGGTTACTGGTCGTGCCTTTGGTGAGCCACAAGCTATTCGTATCTCTTTTGCCAACAGCATGGAGAAAATAGAAGAAGCCTGGAAGCGGATTACTGCTGCTTTGGCGAAGTTGAAATAAGTTGACGAGTTGACGAGTTAACAAGTTAATACGATATATAGGACCCCGATTCGCGATACGCGATCGGGGTTTTTTGTTGCCCTGAGCGTCCTGAGCGGAGTTAACTCATCAACTGATCAACTCGTCAACTTCAATTAGCGTCCTCCCGACAATTACCGTATATTTAGTAAAATGCCCGCTTCCATGAAACGATTCCTGTTTGCCATAAGCATCCTTGCTGCCAGCACGGTATTGGCCCAACCCAAAAAAGATTACCCCGTACAGGCGGTAAATTTTACGGCCGTTCAGTTTACTGATAAATTCTGGCTGCCACGAATGAAGATCAACCACAACGTAACCATTCCTGCTTCCTTTGCGCGTTGTGAAAGCACTGGCCGGGTACAAAACTTTGAAATGGCCGCTGCCCATAGTGGTAAGTTCTGCACCACCTATCCTTTTGATGATACAGACATCTACAAAACCATTGAAGGCGCTTCCTTTTCGTTAAGCCTGTTTCCCGATAAAAAGCTCGAAGCATATATTGACTCGTTAATAGACAAAATAGCCAAGGCACAGGAGCCGGATGGGTATCTATATACGGCGCGTACCATTGATCCAACATCGCCACACGCCTGGGCCGGAACCGAGCGCTGGGTGAAAGAACGTGAGCTGAGCCATGAGTTGTACAATGCGGGTCATTTGTACGAAGCGGCCTATGCACATTATTATGCTACGGGTAAAAAGAACCTGTTGAACATAGCTCTGAAAAATGCTGACCTGGTGTGTTCGGTGTTTGGTGCCGATAAACGGCACGTGGCCCCGGGGCATGAGATCGTTGAAATGGGACTGGTGAAGCTGTACCGCATCACTGGCAAATCTGAATACCTGCGAACCGCACAATTCTTTATTGAAGAACGCGGTCATTACGATCAATACGATGCTAAAAGTAAAGATCCCTGGAAGAACGGCGCCTATTGGCAGGATGAAATTCCGGTAGTGGATCAGCGCGAAGCGGTGGGGCACGCTGTTCGGGCCGGATACCTGTATTCAGCGGTAGCCGATGTGGCGGCCCTTACCGGTGATGAAAAATTGTTGCAGGCCGTTGATTCTATTTGGGAAAATGTAGTTACCAAAAAGATCTATGTGCAGGGCGGACTGGGCGCTATC
>CBIMFG010000094.1:0-8887 GCA_966243125.1 uncultured Niastella sp. | reverse complement strand
GTCATACGCCGTGTTGGTACGAAATACCAGCAGCATCGAAATAACGAAGCTGAGGAGCGTATGCATAGCAGTTATTTGCTTTACATGACTGCTTTCAGATAGCTTGAAAACATGCAGCTCAAGCAAAAAAATAGCCCAGCAATAAATACAAATGCCAATAATAAGTGGTAATAACTTGCGTAAGGTGTCGGCCTTATGAAAGCGGAAGATAAATGTGAACCAGTCTTTAGGATTGTATGTGATCATGGTCGGGTGGTTTCTTGGCGGCAAGGTACGGATTTAGCTGGTGAGTGGTGAATGGTGAGTGGTGAGTAAGCTCACGAAAATGCGGTAGTCTGAAAAATCGGAAACCCACTGACCACTCACCACTGACCACTCACTTTTCCCTTAAAACAAAAAGGCCTCATCCTAAGATGAAGCCTTTTAAATATACTTATTAACTTAATTACTTAGGCTTTGCCCAGGCGTTCGCGCCGAACGTAGGGTTTATGTCGTAGCTTTCGTATGTGATGGTTTGAGCATGTTTACCACTCTGCATGATCTCGGTGTACGGTAACATAACGCCGTTTGTTTTCTTGAAATCAGAGTAGGTAAAGGTAGAAGTACCACTCAATGGATCAACCATGATGAGGGCTTCCAGTTTGTTCTGCTTGTTATTGATGATATAACCCGCACGCATGTTGTTTACTGTTACCATTACTGATGACAGGTCATATTGTGTGGTTTGCAGCGTAGCGGTTGATTTTTCCAGCACACCTGCTTTTAATCCTAATACACCACAGTACAGGTAACGTTTCAGTTCAGTTACACGTTGGGGTGACAGGGCAGCATAACCATTGCCATCAAAGCTCCAGCCACTGTTGCCTTCCATTTGTTCTAACAAAATAACGTTGCCTTGCAGTGATGATTCCAACCGTACAACCTGACGGCTAAAGTCAGCAGTCATAGTCAGCGTAAGGTTATTGGTGTTCATCACCGCTTTCAGTGAATTTAATTTATCGAGGCTGCTGCCACCATGGGTTTGGTTGGCTGCTTTCATCAGGTTCATACCTGCTTCCAGAATATCATTCGATTTAGTAGCAGTGGTAGTTGATTTAACTACAGGCGCAGCCGCTGTTGCAGTTGGTTTTGCAATATCGCCGTGCTTAGCCATTTCCTCTTCATCGAGGTAATAGATATCACCATTGATAACAACGATCTGATTATTGCTGGGGCTGCTGAAGAAGCTGAAGCTGCCGGTTTTACCGTTGTCATATTTCAAACCTAACTGGCCCTGGCTAATGGTATAAGAACCAGCGTTACCACTGTTAGCGCTGCCGCCTGAAAGGGTTGTAAGCGTAGCTGTGCGATTGAATTTACCATTGGTAAAATAAAAGCCATCTGCTTTGCTGCTCGATCTTACAAATTTGTAAAAGCCATTAGGAACTGTAGTGGAAACATTCAATTTTACAAAGGTAGCGGCGCCAGACTGGCCTGTTTCACCAGTAACACCTAAGAGAATAATTTTTTCAGAACCATCATTGAGGAATTTCATTTTCAGCTGATTTCCAACAATAGAGTAGGTACCATCAATTCGCTTTTGCCAATCAGGTTTATCTAAACCGCTACAAAACGAAGCATTAGGCCTGAAGTAATATGCGTAATCAGTTCTACGCATTTCTCCGGCATCTGAACTTTGATCATACTCATACGCTGTGCCGGCGAACACGGCATCAAGTTGTGCTAATAGGGACGAACTGGAGAATAGTAAGCATAAAAATAAAACGCTAGTACGGATTCTCACCAAGGTGTTAAGTGTCATGTTAACGTTTATATAAGTATTTCAAAAAGTCTGCCGAAATAAATTATTCCTTTAAATACAGACTCAATAAGATAATAGATAAAAAATTATTCAATTGGAGCAAGCAAGGAAAGCAGATCGTTTTCTGTATACGACAGCCATTATGTACCACATTGCGTAATAGAAAGATAGATACTGTGGAATTCTGGCCTTTCTTTGTTCAAGTCAACTCTGGGCGCACAAACGTATAGTCTTAACTTCAAACGATTGTCCTGTAGTGTCCTGTTCCCGGTTGCCGGGGTTCAGTTTACACGCATCCAAAAACGTTCGCATACATTTAATATTGTGCTGTATTTCATTTTGTTACATGCACGCAGATATTGAGATAAGTGGATTGAAATGAGGCAGATAGGTGCTGTTAAGATTAGAAACGCATTAGAAAAGGCCGGTTATTTTTTCAATGTAAATACGCTAAAAACACAAAATGCCCTCCCGACTTCAGTAGGGAGAGCATTTTATGTTTTAATTTATGTAATTACTGATTACATACCTGGAACAAGGGCGCGGCCAATTTCACTTCTGAAAGGCCAGGGAATAGCAGCCAGTATTACCAGTAAAGCAATTAAAAAGAACCAGAATGCTTTTTTGTATTTGGTAGTATCAGGAATTGATTTTTTTGCCTGACCTCTGCCTACTGTGATCAATGCAATGGCAATGATCATCATCAACGGGTGTTCTACCCAGTAAAAACGATAGGTAGGGTTTTTCATTACACTTACGCCTTCAGGTACGCCTTTGGCAATACCGAAAGTACCAACGAATAACAATATCAAACCAATCAGCAATGTAGTATGTGCGGTGATCATGGTAAACAACCATAATTTTTTGTCACCAGCAGTCAATGTTTTTTTACCGGTAAAACCTGATAAGCTTTTTACAATGGAAGCCAATAATAAGATCAACAGTATCCAACGGAGCCAGCTATGTAGTGAAACTAAAAAATTCATAATGTGGGATTTCGCGCAAAGCTAATGGGGGCAGGTTGAAATCTCAAATTTGATTCCTGCGTTATTCTACCCAATCGGCAATAAAAATATGGGTGTCGTGGGTACCCCGTTGTTGCGGTTGCTGCAAAACACAATTTTTTTGCCATCGGGTAGCTGCTATACAATGGTCATATGTATTTATTACCGTATTTCGACCGGTCGGGCAGGGGCGGACAACTATCACCACCTAAATGAGTAAAGGCGTAAATGACGTGTTTGCCGTCCCTGGTAAAAAAGCCGCAGGTGGTCCTGCCTTTGCCGGTACTTATCCTTTTATAAGTAAACGGAACGCCTGGTGCTGGTATCTTGCCTACAAAGATCTGGTCTCAGGGAATGCCATCCCTAACACTGGTGCGTTGAAAAACCAGCCATTACCATCATAACTAAAATAGCTTCGGCATTACCGCCACCAAACGTTAATTGTTGAATATTTCTGAAATGTTTTCTTCCGGATAATGAAGTGTGTCGGCCTGTTGCGCTTCAGCCAGCACAGGCAAAATAACCGGCAGAACAAGAGGTAGGTATTTTTGAATAGCCATGAAATGAAGATAATTTTGTTAAATAGTTTGCATGTCAGAATATTGTCATAAGTACTAGATAAAAATCGGTTAGTTTTGCCGTCTGTCGCTAAAGCCTTGGCGAAAAAAACATATATAACACAGATGAAAAGATGGTTCTCTTTACAGCCTTTTTTGTTGATAGGTTTATTATGTTGGTTATGCAGTTGCAATTCCGGAAAGGAAAAGGAGTCGCCTGAAAAAGTATTAGGTTCACAACCCTATGCAGGGTTAACCGATAGCATAAAACAGTTCCCGCAAAACCAGGACCTGTACCTGGAAAGAGCGATCCTGCTTTCGCAAAACAATCGCCATGAACTGGCCATGGCTGATTATAAAAAAGCCTGGGAATTAAAACCCGAAGAACAGGTGGCCCTGCTGTATGTATCAAACCTGATGTTGGTGAACAAGCCCGAAACCGCAGTGAACCTGTTGAAGGAATGCATTGCCAAATGGCCCGCCAATCCCGATCTGCATCGTCGTTTAAGCGAGATCTATACACAGGTAGGGGAAATAAAGAAAGCCATTGATCAATACGATGAATGGGCACTGCAGGACAGTACCAATTTTGAGGTTTGGTATGAAAAAGGTGTGCTGCTGACCCAGTTAAAAGATACTCCGGCCGCTATTGCTGCGTTGGAACATGCGTATCGCTTAGCGCCCATCAATTACAACGGCGTGCCACTGGCCAGTTTGTATGGTGCTACCTTAAATCCCAAAGTGATCACTGTTTGCGATAACCTGTTGCGTAAGGATACTTCAGATGTTACCAAAGACCTGTTGTACCTGAAAGGCAGTTATTATTCCGATACCAAACAATACGATAAGGCTATTCATGAATTTAATGAATGTATAAACCGTGACTGGAAGTTTACCGATGCCTATATTGAAAAAGGTATTGTGTTGCATGATCTTAAAAAGTACGACAGCGCGTTAAAAGTATTCACCACTGCCGCCACGGTTACCAATACCAGTCCGGATGCATGGTACTGGATGGCGCGTTGTGAGGAAGCACTGGGTAAGAAGGATCAGGCCCTGGTGAATTATGAACGCGCTTTAGCGCTTGATAAAGATTTTATTGAAGCAAGAGAAGGTATTATGAGATTGAAGAAATAGGGAGGTTGAGAAAAAAGCGGAGGCCTGAAAATAAAAAACTAAGAACTAAAAACTTTGAACTAAGCATGGCCATAGTTGCTCCATCGTTTCTGTCAGCTAACTTTTTGAATCTGGAAGCAGATTGTAAAATGATCAATGAAAGTGAGGCCGACTGGTTTCATTTAGATGTAATGGACGGACGTTTTGTACCCAACATTACATTTGGTCCCATGATCATTGAGTTTATTCGCAAAGCATCAACCAAGTTTTTTGATGTGCACCTGATGATTGTTGAACCCGAGAAATATGCAGAGGATTTTAAAAAGGCAGGCGCTAATATGCTTACGGTGCATGAAGAATGCTGCGTGCATTTACACCGGAATATTCAACAGATAAAATCGCTGGGCATGCAGGCTGGCGTAGCGTTGAATCCGCATACACCCGTTGAGTCGTTGAAAGAAGTGCTGGAAGATATTGACATGGTACTGATCATGAGTGTGAACCCGGGTTTTGGCGGACAGAAATTCATTCCCAACACCATTAACAAGATCAGGGCCCTGCGCAAAATGATAGATGAACGCGGACTGCATACTAAAATAGAAATAGATGGTGGTGTTACATTGGAGAATGCACCCGCCATCATTCATGCCGGCGCCGATGTACTGGTAGCAGGCAACACCGTGTTCAGATCAAAAGATCCCAAAGACACCATAGCACAGCTGAAAAAAATAACCAGATAATTGTAAAAGGTATGGCAAAAGACCTTTTCAGTAACCAGGCCTCGCTGTATGCGCAATACCGCCCCAGCTATCCCCGCGAGTTATATGAATATATTTTGCAGCAGGTAACCAACCGGCAACAGGCCTGGGATTGCGCCACCGGTAACGGACAGGCAGCCGTTGAACTGGCCCGTTATTTTGAAAAGGTTATGGCTACAGACATCAGTGAAAAACAGTTACAGCAAGCCATACCAAACGATACAATCACCTATAGCATTTCCACCGCCGAACAAACCAGTTTTCCCGATAACAGTTTTGACTGCATCACTGTAGCGCAGGCCTACCACTGGTTTCAATTCGATGCCTTTGAAAAAGAAGTGGGCCGCATTGCAAAACCAGGCGCGGTAGTAGCCATTTGGGGCTATAGCCTGGTGGTGTGTGAAGATGAAGCGCTGAATGTCCTCATCAAATCTTTTTACGTTGATACGGTTGGCCCGTACTGGGATAAAGAAAGAAGGTACATCGATGATCACTACTCCACCGTCCCTTTCCCTTACGAACCGCTACCCTCAAAAGAGTTTCAGATAAACGTGCAGTGGAACCGGCAGCAACTGATCGGTTATTTCAATACCTGGTCGAGCGTACAGCATTTTATAAAAGCACATCAATATAACCCCGTTGAGGAATTAGCAGCTGCTTTTGAAAAAGTGTGGCCGGGGGATGGTAGTAGGAATTTTTATTTTCCATTGTTCCTTAAATTAGGAAAAGTAACGAAGTGAGCGGTGAGTGGTGAGTGGTGAGTGAATTGCGGAATTTCAAAGACTCCCTAAAATTAGCGAGCCATACTCACCATTGACCACTCTCCACTGATCAAAGTAACATTACAATACAAATGCATCATGCAAAAACTCAGATCAGCAATAATCGGTTGCGGCAAAATGGCCCAGGTACATGCCCAGGCATTACAAAACATTGCAGAAACAGAACTGGTAGCGGTGCAAAGCCGCAGTGCAGAAAAGGCGTCCGCTACAGCAGCCCGCTTTGGCGTGAAGGCTTATTCCGATATTGCCGAAATGATCCGGAAAGAGCAGGTGCAGGTAGTAGTTATTTGTACCCCGCATCCGGCCCACCGCGAAGGCGCTATAACTGCCATGCAGAACGGCGCCCATGTGCTTACTGAAAAACCATTGGCTGTTAGCCTGTCCGATTGTGATGCCATGATGGAAGCCGCTGCCAAGTACAACAAACAAATAGGCATGGTAAGCCAGCGCCGGTTCTACCCCGCATGTTACCGCATAAAACAAGCCATTGATACCGGAAAGCTGGGTACACCCATGCTGGGCTCGGTAGTAATGTATGGCTGGCGCGATGAAAAATATTATAACAGCGATCCCTGGCGCGGCAGTTGGGATAAAGAAGGCGGTGGGGTACTCGTAAACCAGGCGCCGCATCAGCTCGATCTGTTGCAGTGGTACATGGGCAGCGAGATGGAAGAAGTGTATGGCGTTTGGCAGAATATCAATCATCCATATATTGAAGTAGATGATACCGCCTCAGCCATCATCCGCTTTAAGAATGGCGCGGTAGCCAATATTATTGTAAGTAATGCACAAAAGCCAGGACTGTATGGCAAAGTACACATCCATGGCTCTAACGGCGCCTCAGCTGGTGTACAAACTGATGGCGGCGCAATGTTTCTGCCCGGGCAACCTGCAGTGTTGGAACCACCGTTAAACGATATCTGGACCGTGCCTGGTGAAGAACAACAATTGGAAGCCTTTCATAAAGCCGACAGAGACGAATTCAGAGCCACTAACGATCCCGTTGAATATTATGTTCGCAAGCAGAACCGCGACTTTATAGTAGCCGTAGCAGAGAACCGGCAACCATTGGTAACAGCCAAAGAAGGAAGAAAAACAGTAGAGCTATTCACGGCTATTTACCGGTCAACAAAAGAACGGCAACCCATTCGCTGGCCATTGTAAATAATTATCAGCTTCCTGAGAAAAAATATCTACAGAAACCCTTTTTTACCATAGTAGCAGTTTTTGCATTTACTTTATAAAACAGCTAGTATGGCAACATCAAACGGAAAGTCGAAGAAGAGAACACAAAAGGAAGCCGATAAGGACCTTTCCAAAAGCTACAACCAGTTCAAGGAATATGAAGGGAAGCAATACACTGGTATGAAGATAGGCCGCAGCCACTATTGGAACTACGATAAAGGCGAATGGAAAGAAACAAAAGTAACACCTGACTTATGGACTATTAATTACGCCGTTACCAAACGGCGGAAGGGTCATGCGCCGGAAGGCTCAGGCGTACCCGTAGGCACAGAATATCATTGGTATATACTGGCCCATCAGCATGTAAGAAAGTTGAATGCCAATGATTACACAACGGCACTAACCGGACTCAAATATAAACTCGCACATAAGAGAGCTGATAAAGACAAATGGAATATCAGCGATAAAACACAACGCAAACACCTGATCCAGTTTTTAAAAGACATGATAGAGAAATTGGAAAAGGCGCCAGAAAACCTGAACGAACCACCTAGCACCAAAGTGGTTCCCCCACCTAAAAAAGCAGCTGCTACCAAAACGACAAGAACGAAAAAAAGCGCCACACGCAAAAAGAAAGCGGTGATGTAGGTGTGAAAATAATTCCTCACGCACTCATGTAATTAATTATCAGTTAGTAAGCTGAAAGTGGCTATGGCAGCGGATTTGCATACTTATTTATAAACTCAAACTTTTTGTTATGGTAATAAATGAAAAAGAATTTCCAGTGGTAGTGCAGGCATATCAACCTGGTACAGATGGAGAATTATTTGTGGCCGAACAAATGGTAAGAAATCAGGCTGAAGTGGATGCGTTCAGTAACCGGTATGCCGGTTATGTTATTGAAGCGCGTGTGGTAAGAGATAATGAAGTAGCAACCAATTCAAATCATATTAACCGTACAAGCCGTACGGCTGTGCATCGCCGGGGTATGCCGGCATGGGCAATTCTTTTACTAATAGTTGTTGTACTGGCTATTGTGGGCTTCACCACAGGCTGGATCCAAAAAACCTTTGAATTAAATTTGTGATAGAAGTTCGTTCCGTTTTCGTTAACCGGCGGATAAAGTAACCGAGTTGTAAAACCGCACCCACATTATCCACCGGTTTTTTTATATGATGTTTAGTGTGTCCTTACTAGTAGGGATTGTGAGAAGGAATATATGAAAAACCACCAAAAAGAAAAGCTTCAAGCAGCAACTAAGGCATTGCGGCTTGAAGCTTTCACTTTTTAATTTCTAATTCAACGTTTTTAAATTTTCATTTCTAAGGTAATTTATCGCCGGGTAATCCCAAACCAGTTACAATTTCATATTCAAAAACGCCGGCCATAATAGCAGGGTCTTTATCCATCAGGCGTTGTACTTCCTCTTTATCTGTTGTGTTATAAACGGCAATAGCTGCCAGGTCGCTATCATTATCTTTAATGGGCATAGTTAGTACCATGTGGTTATCACGGCGTTGTTCAAACACATATGGCAGGTGTTCGCTTTGAATGATACGCGGTGTATCGCTTAAACCATAATTTTCTCCCTTTGTTAATACCACAAGCGTGTAAGGCTTAATACTGGCCAGTTTGGTCATGATGTCGGGCGATACAAATTGAAAGGCTGGATTGCTCATTGGTT
>CBIMFG010000093.1:0-8894 GCA_966243125.1 uncultured Niastella sp. | reverse complement strand
CCGCATGTTCCGCGCTATTGTAGAAGCTACCTGCTTTGGCGCCAAAGCCATTGTTGACCGGTTCAACCACGAAGGCGTTCCTGTAAAAGGATTGATAGGCCTGGGTGGTGTGGCTAAAAAATCGCCGTTCATTATGCAAATGATGGCCGACGTTATGAATATGCCTATCCGTATTCATAGATCAGAACAAACCTGCGCCCTTGGCGCCGCCATGTTTGCCGCTACCGCAGCCGGCATTTACAGCAAGGTGGACGACGCTATGAATGCAATGGGTCAGGGTTTTGATGACACCTACTATCCCGACAAAAACAAAGTAACCCTTTACCAAAAGCGCTATGCTAAATACAACAAGCTTGGCGGTTTTATAGAAAGCACTGTTAAATCAAAAGAAGCAGTTTTATCAAATTAAATAGTTACCAGTTACCGGTCGCCGGGAAAACCGGTAAACCGGGGACTGGTAACCGGTAACCTCTCAAATATGAGCAAGTATCAAGATATAAAAGAAGCCTGTTACAAAGCCAACATGCAATTGCCAGCGTTAAACCTGGTGCTGTTCACGTTTGGTAATGTAAGTGTAGCCGACAGAAACCTCGGCGTTTTTGCTATTAAGCCCAGCGGTGTTCCCTATAAAGACCTGGTAGCCGATGAAATGGTTATCGTTGACTTTGATGGCAATATCGTAAGCGGCGCCATGCGCCCTTCGAGCGACACCAAAACACACGCTGTATTATATAAACAATGGGAAAAAATAGGCGCTATTGTGCATACGCACAGCACCTACGCTACAGCCTGGGCCCAGGCGCAACGCGACATTCCCATCTTTGGCACTACGCATGCCGATCATAACACCGTTGATATTCCCTGCGCGCCGCCCATGAGCGACGAAATGATAAAAGGGAACTACGAATATGAGACTGGCTTCCAGATCATCAATTGTTTTAACGAAAAGAAATTATCATACGAAGAAGTGGAAATGGTACTGGTGGGCAACCACGCGCCTTTTGCGTGGGGAAAGAATGGCGACAAAGCCGTATACAACGCCGCGGTACTGGAAGAAGTAGCCCGCATGGCCTACCTTACCGAACAGATCAATCCGAAAGCGCCGCGCCTGAAAGATGCCCTCATTGATAAGCACTGGCAGCGGAAACATGGGAAAGACGCCTACTACGGACAGTAATTAATATTGAATATTGAATGTTCAATATTGAATGTTGAAGTGAAGAAATGAAGAATTAGGAATTAGGAATGTAGAATTAAAAAGGGAATACAGAAGAATGTGAACTGTATTAGCTTATAGCTTAAAGCTTATGGCTTATAGCTTGCGACTTTAAAACACAAGGAACTCACATAAGAACACATTTCATTATCACCCAGCACCGTCACATGACGATTGCCAACTAAACGACCCATTTATGGAAGATTTGAAAAAACTGGAAGTATGGTTTGTAACAGGAAGTCAACACTTGTATGGTGAAGAAACCCTGAAACAGGTTGCCGACCACTCAACCCAAATTGCACGATCGCTTGATAAAGATCCTTTGATCCCGGTACGCGTAGTATTTAAACCCGTGGTAAAATCACCTGAAGAAATTTACCAGGTTTGCCAGGAAGCCAATACTACTAAAACCTGTATTGGTATTGTTGCCTGGATGCACACCTTCTCCCCCGCTAAAATGTGGATCGGTGGGTTAAAAGTGTTGCAAAAACCTTTGTTGCACCTGCATACCCAGTTTAACCGCGATATTCCCTGGAGCAGCATCGACATGGACTTCATGAACCTTAACCAAAGCGCCCACGGCGACCGCGAATTCGGTTTCATGGTTAGCCGCATGCGTATGAACCGTAAAGTGGTAGTTGGCCACTGGCAGGAAGCTGAGGTTGTGAAAAGTGTTGAAGTATGGATGCGCGCTGCAGCCGGTTGGAACGATTGGCAAAACGCCCGCTTTTGCCGCTTTGGCGATAACATGCGCCAGGTAGCAGTAACTGATGGCGACAAAGTTGAAGCTGAACTGAAATTTGGTTATTCCGTAAACGGCTATGGTATTGGCGACCTGGTTGAACGCATTAATGCGGTTAGCGACAGCGCTATTGCCCAAACAGTAGCTGAATACGAAGAAATATATACGGTACAGGCAGCCCTGCGCAAAGGCGGCGATCGTCACAACGCGCTGCGTGATGCAGCCCGCCAGGAGATTGGTATGCGCAACTTCCTGAAAGAAGGTGGTTTCAAAGGCTATACCGATACCTTTGAAGACCTGCACGGCATGGTACAACTGCCCGGTATCGCATCACAACGCTTAATGGCGGAAGGATACGGTTTTGGCGGCGAAGGCGACTGGAAAACATCTGCGCTGGTACGCGCCATGAAAGTAATGGCAACCGGTTTAAAAGGTGGTAACTCCTTCATGGAAGACTATACCTACCATTTTGACCCCAACAACGCACTGGTGCTGGGTTCACACATGCTGGAAATTTGTCCTTCTATTGCCAACGACAAACCAACTGTTGAAATTCACCCGCTGGGTATTGGCGGTAAAGCTGATCCCGTGCGCCTGGTGTTCAACGCAGGTAGCGGCCCGGCTTTAAATGCATCTATCGTTGATATGGGCAACCGTTTCCGCCTCATTGTAAATGAAGTGGTAGCTGTTGATCCTATTGAAAGCCTGCCTAAACTGCCGGTAGCGCGTGTACTGTGGAAACCTTACCCAGACATGAAAACTGGTTGTGCAGCGTGGATCCTGGCCGGTGGTGCTCACCACACTGGTTACAGCCAAAACCTCACCACCGAGCATATGGAAGATTTTGCTGAAATGGCTAATATTGAGTACTTACTGATCGGCAAAAACAGCAATCTGTATGATCTTAAGAATCAATTAAGATGGAATGATCTGTATTATCGTCATTCTATTTAAAAAATAATCCACATATTGCATCCTCTTTTTGGGACAATTTTTTCAAAATGCATCATTTTGAAGAGGTTGTCCCAAAATTTAATAGGTTAAATGGCTTCTAAACAACCAACACTCACTTAAAAAACTATTGCAGCCCGCTATGAACACGCTTTCAGCAATTGATTACGTAATTTTCGTGCTCTACTTTATACTGGTAGCCAGCTATGGTTATTATGTGTATAGAAAAAGAAAGACCCAGGAACATGATTCCACAGCATTTTTCCTGGCCGAAGGCTCTTTAACCTGGTGGGCCATTGGCGCCTCGCTTATTGCTTCCAATATTTCAGCCGAACAGTTTATAGGAATGAGTGGTGAAGGTTTTTTTGTAGGCACAGCGGTAGCGGCCTACGAGTGGATCGCTGCAATAGCATTGATAATTATTGCCGTTTGGTTCATGCCGGTGTATTTGAAGAACAGAATTTTCACTATGCCGCAGTTCCTGAAAACGCGGTATAATGAAACGGTGGCACTGATCATGGCTATCTTCTGGTTATTCCTCTACATCCTGGTAAACCTCACTTCTATCTTATACCTCGGCGCCACTGCCATTACCTGTTTGTTAGGCGATGCCACCGCAGGCACGCCGGAATTTCAAAATATTCTCCACCTCATCATGATCGGATTGGCGGTTTTTGCGCTGATCATTACACTGGGGGGCATGAAAGTAATTGGTTATACCGATGTAATTCAGGTAGGCGTTCTGATCATCGGAGGTTTGGCTACTACTTACCTCGCCTTAACCATAGTAGGTGATAAACTGGGTGTGGGCAACAGCGCCATCGCCGGTTTTAAAGCCCTGATGAACGATTCGCCCGAACATTTTAAAATGATCCTACCCAAACCTGCGGAAACTACGGCAAAGATTGGAACCTCACTTAACACCGACATTCAAAAATGGGTGGTGTTACCGGGTATCGCCATGTATTTTGCCGGTCAGTGGATCGTGAACCTGAACTACTGGGGTTGCAACCAGTACATCACCCAACGCGCCCTGGGCGCCGATCTGAAAACGGCCCGTACCGGCCTCATCTTCGCCGGTATGTTGAAATTAATGATGCCGGTGATCGTAATGGTGCCAGGTATCGCTGCATTCGTTTTGCATAAACACAATGCCCTGCCTGGTTTTAGTGGTAGTAAAGATGGCGCTTATTCAGCCATCCTGGGCTTTTTGCCAAGCGGCCTGAAAGGGTTGTCCATTGCTGCGCTAACAGCCGCAATTGTCGCTTCCCTTGCCGGTAAACTGAACAGTATCTCTACGATCTTTACGCTCGATATCTTTAAAAAATATATTGCCAAAGAACAGGCTGATGAAAAGAAACTGGTGATCACCGGCCGTTATACGGTACTGGCCGCCAGCATCCTGGCCATCCTGTTTACCTGGAACGACCTGCTGGGTATTGGTGGTGAAGGTGGTTTTACCTTCATTCAGAAATACACCGGTTTTATTAGCCCTGGTGTGTTTGCGATGTTCCTGCTGGGTATGTTCTGGAAACGTACAACCGGTACAGCTGCCATTGTAGGTGTGGTACTGGGTTTTGTACTGGCCATCTTCTTTAACAACTATGCGGTTGACATCTTCGGGAAAGAAACCTGGTTATATACCGCTTACACCTACGAAACACTTGGTAAAGATGGATTGGCCCATGCTACTACCGAAATACCCTTCCTCATTAACATGGGTTGGTCGTTTGTATTTACGGTAGCTACCATGGTTGGTATTTCCCTGGCCGGACCAAAAGTTAATCCTAAAGCATTTGTATCTGATAAAGCCTTATTGAAACTCGACAACCGCACCGTGGCAATGATTGTAATTACATTGATGTTACTGGCTGCATTGTATGTGAAATTCTGGTAATCGAAATAACGGTAATAAAAAAGGCCCGGCGGTAACGTCGGGCCTTTCGTTTTTATACAGTCAGGTGAGTGGTCAGTGGTCAGTGGTGAGTGAGTTCACTATTTTTGTAAATTCCGAATAATCGCGAGCCAACTCACCACTGACCACTCACCACTCACCACTCCCTATTTCAGCTTATAAATCTCGCTTCCCGCCAGTAAAAAACAACCAAGGCCGTAATCTTCAAAATCAGGAATGTGGTCGTAGGTTACGGGCTGGCCATCTTTGGGTTCTTTACCGGTTCCCTGTACATAACCCAGCATGCCATCGGTGTGCACGCAATCTTTTATCAGGGCGTTCCAGGCTTTCAGCATAATGGGCCGGTAAGTGGCTTTGTCAATGAGGTTGTTGTTGATGCCCCAGGCCATGCCATATACAAACAAAGACGTACCCGTTAATTCCTTACCGCCAAAGTTGGTGGAGTCGGCCAGGCTCACATTCCAGAAACCATCTGTACGTTGTAAGGGAATCAGCGCCTTCAGCATGTCTTTATAGTCCTGCATGTATTCATTGTAGTGGGGATCGCTTTTAGGCAGCAGTTGCAGCGTACGCACCAGGGCCGCTACTACCCAGCCATTGCCACGGCTCCAGTAACAGCTGGCGCCATTGGGTTCTTTATAGGGCGGATCAAAATCCTTATCGCGCCACCACAAATGACCGGCAGGATCGTACAAGCCGTTATCGCCATGTTTGTGCTTGGTGTAGGCGTACATGTCGTACATGCGGTTGTAGTAGCTGGTATCGTTGTATACCTTACCCAGGCGCACAAACACCGGCATACCCATTTGCAGGGCATCTACCCAGCTCCAGTCATCAACTTTTGAAGTCAGCTTCATGGAGTCGATTGACGCTTTTATATCTTTAATGCGTTCTTCTTTTTTATCCATCAGGTACAGGTCAATATAGGTTTGACCACAGCATTGGTTATCGGCATTGCGGGTTTTTATACCACCGTTCAATCCCCAGTTGTGTTTGTTACCCCAGTCAAGCGCATAGTCCAAATACTCTTTCTTTTTGTCGATGCTGTACAGGGCCATTAAACCCTCGTAGTAAACGGCGCGGGTCCAAATATTACTGGGCCGTTCTTTATTGGTAATAATGGTTTTTCCGGCATCGGGCCATTTGTTCATGAAATACTGATTGGTTAAACGCATGGCACTCAAAACGTCCTTTTTGGCTGGTGCTTTTTGCGCTTGCACTGCGGTCGTCAGCGATAACGCAGCAGCTAATAACAACTTGGTTCTATTCATCATAATTACCTGATTTAAATACAGCTGCAAGCTACAAGCGTAAGCTGCAAGCCGTTGCGGCAACAGTTATTGCGCCGCAGTATGTTAATTCAATTTTGGTTTCAATTCATCGGGACTGTCTTTGGTATACCCATTCCAGGTTTCGCGGGAAGGTTGGGTGAACAGGGCCTGTATAGTAGATAACTCCACTGTTGAAGTGGGGTTAAACGACTTTGATTGTACATAATTCTTCAAACTGTATAACAACTGTTTTGCAGCCGGCCGGTCGTCCAGATTTTTCAAATCAACACTGCACAGCAACAATTTCCCCTTTCCTACTTTGGCTTCCAGCAACAGGGCCAGCTTCCGGTTTATGAACCAGGTATCTATTGGTTGCAATATTGGCGTGAACCCTTTCGGGAAATCTTCCAGGTGCATTACCCGGGCTTTATTCACTACATCCCACCACTGCAGATCGCTGTGGTAAGTAGCAGGGAAATTTTTAAATGCCGGATGGTTTGGATCACAAACAATACCCAAGGTATGGGGCGGACGCATTTTAAACCAGCTGGTGTTCCAGAATACGGGGGTAAAGTAATTTACAACTTCTTTTCCTTTTTCGATCTTACCGGCAGCCTGTATAAACACCGTACCGCCCTCCTTCAAGATGGAAATGGCTTTTTCATCGAGCGTATCGCAATAATATACATCGCCGCTCTTAGCTACATCAGGAACAGTGGATGGGAAAACCCATACATTCCAATCATTGCCGTATGAAGTGCCGGCAACAGCAATATCAAGGTTCAAACGCATGGGCGTTTTGATGGTCAACAACGGATATGTTATAGTACCAACCGGTAAACAATTACCAAGAGCGTAATCCTTTTTATCAAAGGCGCCTTTCGCCAATACTTTACCGGTGCTGTCTTTCAACACCCAGTTGATCACGGCATTTTTCAATGCACTGCCGCCATAATTAAACAATTCAACCTGTGCAGTCAATTGCTCATTGTTGGTATAAACAAACTTTGGCATACGCACCAGCGGTACCACGGCATTGCAAAAGCGCTTTACCTGTTGCGGGGTAATGTAGGGTTTATCCTGCCACAAGGCATTCAGCATCCCTACCAACGCAGTACCCTGACCGGGAAAATCCTGCAGGCCCAACAATTGAATACCGGCCAGTCCTTTTGTGCGCATGGCTTTTTCAATTTCATTCTTGTAACACAACACCTGCAGTTTGCCGCTGGCCATCAAAAAGTCATTTGCCTGACCGGCCATGCCATGTTCAGCCAGTTGCTCGCGGAACAATTCAAAATTCTTTTCTTTATATACACCGTTAAAACGAGGTATTTCATTGAAGTCGGGGAACACGCACCACTGCCCCATTTCATGCACCACATAGGGCACGTTGAACTTTTCGATGCCGGCATGATAATCAGAATCACTTTCCGGACGTGCATTTACCCAGTTCAATCCGCGTGCGCCTCCCTTTACCATGTATTCATTTTCCGGCACCAGCGGCCAGCTATTACCTACAGAGGCGCCGGTATATACCCGGCGTTTATCTTTTGCCTGCCAGTAATGGATCATCTCTGTCAAATACTTTACCTGGTTGCGGCCCGCGGGCTCATTGCCACCGGGCGCTTCCATACAAAACGAAGCATAGTTGCCATACCAATAGGCCATGCGATCGCTTTCTTCATACATGAATTTGTCAATAGGTTTGCCGTCGCCCAGGGAGGTGCCATGGTTCACCCAACCCGGTCCTTCGGGCTGTAAATAGAACCCGGTAAGATCGGCTGCTTTGAACGCCGCCTCAGGCGGACACCAGCTGTGAAAACGCATATGGTTCAAGCCATGTGCTTTGGCGGTAGTGAACAACTTCACCCAGCTGGCTTCATCCATGGGCGGAAAGCCGGTTAACGGAAACTCACAATTATTTACAGTACCGCGTAAGAACACCGGGCGGTCGTTGATGGTAAAACCAGTACCAACAATCTTAAATGAACGCATGCCAAAGGTTACTTCCTTTTGTTCTTTATCGCCATTAGGACCCTGTAACGTTACCTGTAGTTTGTATAAAGCCGGATTGAATTCATCCCACATTTGCACTTTATCGCCCATAGGCAGCATGATCTGCCAGGTGGTAGCAGAATCAACCAAGCCAAATGATTCTTTTACTACAGGCACTACGTGCGGTACTTTGGTATTGAAAGCGGTGGCTGCCAAGGTTGCCTTCAGCTCCCCACCAATCGTTCCTTTTATTTTCAGCACCACTACAGCTTGCTTTTTGACCACATCAGGATATACCTGAACGCTTTCAATTTTCACCAGTGGTTTTGCATTCAACGCTATCTTCCCGATAACCCCATTCCAGTGACCCTGCGTATGATCTGTTAAGCTGTGCGAATCGGGACCATTGTTAACTGCTTTTATGCGATTATCGATGCGAATGGTAATGGTGTGTTTGCCGGGTGTTAATGCACCTGATAGCTCATACACATGCGGGGCCACAAAACTGTTCTGCATACCTGCTTCCTTCCCATCTACCCACACCATGGTTTCGGTATGACATCTTTCCAGAAACAACTCAATACTCTTCTTCGACCAGTTGGCGGGAATGGTCACTTCTTTTTGGTACCAGGCCGCGCCCTTATAATATTTGGCCGGCGTTAACCAGAAGGGAAATTTCAAATTACCGGGCTGGCGGTATTTCTCCATGCGCGGATTGAAAAACCAGCTGCTGTCGTAAATGCTGCCGGTCCATTGGGTGTTAATGGTCACCTCATCACCTTTGCCATTGGTGAGCATGGAACC